>JACPVD010000227.1 GCA_016191895.1 Chloroflexota bacterium
CGGCACTGTGTCCCTTTGGATTTAATCCTTCGGCAAAATAACCACCTTGCGGTGCGGCTCCTCGCCGGTGCTTTCGGTTTTGACGGCGGGATGATTTCGCAATTCGATGTGGATGGCGCGACGTTCGCTGGAGGTCATGGGTTCGAGGGTGGCTTTACGCCCGGTCTTGAGCACCTGATCGACCATGCGCAGGGCGATCTGCTTGACCTGTTTTTCGCGGCGGCTGCGATAGCCTTCCACGTCCACCGTCAACTGCACCCATTGCCCGGTGGTCTTGCCAACGATCAACGAAGCGACATATTGAAAGGCGTTCAAGGTTTCGGCGTGACGGCCAATGAGCGCGCTCAAATCGTCGCCGCGGACATCGACAAGGATAATGCGGCGGTCATCGGAACTGGATTCATCGTAATGCGCGGAGACCTGCGCCTTCATGCCGAGGAGATGAATCAATTTGGAGACGATGGATTCAGTGGCGTCGAGAACGGGGTCGGCATCCTGACGTTCGGCTTTTTGCACAAGCGCTGGAGCGGGCGTCTCCGCCGCGGGTTTCTTCTCGACGGGGCGGGGTCTGGTCTCCTTCGTTTTCGGCGCCGACTCTGCTTTTTTCGCGGGAGCCGGCCTGTCCTGAGTTTTATCGAAGGGTTTCGGGTCCGCTTTGACGCGGGGAGTTGGGGCGGGAGTCTCGCTGGCCGGCGGATTCACCGTCAGGCGCACGCGCACCTGTCGTCCGCCGAGCCCGAATAATCCCTTGCTTCCTGAATCCAATACTTCGACCGAAACGGCGTCGGCGGTCAGGCCAAGTTGCGCCAGTCCCTGCGCGAGGGCTTCTTCGACCGTTGGGGCAATGATCTCAAGCGTGGTTCCGCTCATGGTGCCTCCCTATTTCTTGCTGGATGGTTGTTTGCTGCCGCCGAACAGGTTGCTCCAATTGGCGCGGCCGGTTGCGGCGTATTGAACGATACCGAGAAGGTTGCTGATGATGAAGTACACCGCAATGCCCGATGCAAAGTTGAGCGCAAACCAGCCAAGCATGAGCGGCATGTAGATGCTCATCATCTTTGTCATTTGTGCCGATTGATCGTTGGGGTTCGACGACGCGGGCATGGTCAACTTGGATTGGACATACGTCGTCAGCGCGACGATGATGGCGAGGGTGGGAAGGCCAAAGCCGAGAATTTGAATCGACTCGGGTCTGCCCAAATCCATCCATAGGAATGTGCTGTTGAGCGGAATGATGCCTTCGACGTTTTGGAACGGATAGATGGTGCGGGCGAGTTTGAGCATGTCGAACGGCGTGATCGAAAGCGCGCGTGTGATGCTCTGATACAAGCCGATGATGATCGGGAATTGGACGAGGGTCGGCAGGCAGGACGCAAACGGATTAATGCCGCGTTCCTTGTAAATGCGCATTTGTTCCTGCGCAAGTTTCTCGCGGTCTTTTGCGTATTTCTTTTGAATGTCCTGCCATTCTTTGTCGTTCTGTAATTCCTGCATCGCTTGCGCGCCTTTTACCTGCGAGGCATTCAACGGCCAGGTGATCACCTTGATGAGAATGGTGAACAAAATGATCGCAAGGCCAAACATGTGCGGCCCATGACCCAGCGCGTCATAGATCCACAACAGGAGGGTGGTCATCGGTTGGATGATAATGGTTTCCCACATGGGTCGGTTTCCTTATTTCTCGGGCGTGAAGGTCCAGGCCTGTTTGCCATCGACATCGTAGGCGGCGAGGACAAAATCAGCCTGATAGGGGGCGACGAGGATCAGGTCGCCGGCAAAGACCGGGGTTGTGTAGAACCTGCCGCCAACTGTTTTTTCCCAGACAATTTTTCCATCCCGGTCCATTGCGACGAGGGTTCCCGCTTCTGTCGCAACGTAAATCTGGTCGTTGACAAGGATCAGCCCCGCCACGATGGGGCCATCCGGTTTCAGGTCATTCCAGTTTTGATTTCCGCTGGCAAGGTCGAGCGAATGGATATTGCCGCCCAAATCCGCATAGTACAGGGCGTCGTTGTTCAACACGGGAGAACCCCAAATCCAATCGCCGGTCTTTGCAATCACTTCATGCGAGCCGTCGTTTTTGATGAACTCGACCGTGGATGCAAACGAGCCGGCGTATACGCCTCCGGCGGCGATTGCCGGGCTGCTGGGAACGGCGCCACCCAGGTCGATGTTTTCGGTGGTCGTTCCGCTGGCTGGGTCGATGATGTGCAGGTGATGGTCGAGGGAGGCAACGTAGATCAAATTTCCATCGGTTACCGGGGCCGACCATAATGCCCCGCCAATCTCAATCGGGTCGGCGGCTTGTTTGCCATTCATGTCAATGACGTACAGGAAGCCGTCTGTGTTGGGAGCATATATTTCGTCATTGAGAACCAGCGGGGATGCGAGCCATGCGCCTTTGTTTTGCGTGAATGACTCGGCCCACATTTCCTTGCCGGTCTCCGGGTTCAGGCTGACGAATGGATGTTTTGTCCCCGCGCTTCCGATCAACAGTTGTCCATCGGGTGTGAGCACGGGAGTCGCATAAAACATCAATTTGGAATCAGCCTCCGCCGGATAACGCCAGACTTCCCTGCCTGTTTCCAAGTCCACAGCCTGCACGAAGGTTCCATTCGAAACGTATGCGCGTTCGGCATCGGCGGCAAGTCCGTGCCAGTTATTGGATACTCCCTGCCCGCCTCCGCATGCGCTTAATAGAAGTGCGCCAAACGCAAGCAATGAAACCAGAATCAATCGTTTTGTATTCAAGTAGTACTTCTCCTAATCGGTTGCGACGCATCCTCTCAATAGATTGGGGAGGGAATGTTCACCTCCCCTTCTTTTGAAAAGTATGGCCGCAAAATTATCAAAGAACAGGGTCGTATCCGCCGGGGTTGAAGGGGTTACAACGCAGGACACGCCATGCCGCCATAAGCGAGCCTTTCAACGCGCCGTGCTTATAAACGGCCTGGTATCCATAATGAGAGCAGGATGGGTAAAAGCGGCAGGTATTTGCCGGCAGTCCCGGTGAAATAGCCATTTGGTAGAAACGAATCAAGGCCAGCACAGCAATGCGCGGCCAGTTCGACAGCGTGCGCGGAAGATCGCGCAAACGCGGCTCGTTTGGATAGTCATGCAAATGGAATTGCTCTTCAGGATTCATCCGCTGGGAGGATTTTGGCGCGGCGAAGAAGGTTCAACAACGCGGAGCGGGCATCGGCGAGGGTGGCGGTTGCAAGCCCGGGGCGGGCAATCAGGATCAAATCCCAGCCGGATGCGAGAGAGGTCAGGTAAGGTCGAATGGCCTCGCGTAAAAGCCGCTTGGCCCGGTTGCGATGAACCGCCGTTCCTGCCGTCTTCCCCGCCGCCACCCCAACACGCACAGAATGGGCGGGGTTCTCGCTGGCTTGCGCCACCAACACAACAAGCGGATGGGCATAGGACTTGCCAATTCGCCGCACCCGCTTGAAGTCTTCTGATCGGGTTAAGCGAAACCTGCTTTGCACCCGCGCCTCAAATTATTGAAATTTTCCACGCGCCGGATAAATGAATTACCAGCGTGTCTTCTTCACATGCTCGTTGGCGGTCACCGTTAATTTATGGCGTCCGCGCAGGCGGCGGCGTTTCAATACGGCGCGGCCGTCGGCAGTAGCCATGCGCGCGCGGAATCCATGCACGCGCACGCGGCGGCGAATTTTGGGTTGGTATGTTCTCTTGGTCATTCAAAACTTCCTTGTTACTTGATGATTGCAAATCCCTCTGGGGGAGTTGTCTGTATGGGAGTGGCGCGGAATTATACACCAGGGTTTTGGATTCGGTCAATTTGGATTCGGGCCGTTTGTTTTGTATAATCAAAGCATCCAAAGGAGGCCGTCATGACAGGTCAGGTTGAGCACTTCAAGAGTCTTTTCGAGTACGCACCCATTTCGCTCTGGGAGGAGGATTACAGCGGAATCAAAACATTCTTCGACGGATTGCGCGCGCGGGGCATCACCGACCTTGACCAACACCTCGCCCGCACCCCCGCCGACGTCGATGCCTGCATGCTCCTCATCAAGGTCAATCATGTCAACGTCGAAACGCTGGAGATGTTTGGGGCAAAGTCGGAAGCGGAACTTTTGGATAACCTCGGCAAAATCTTCCGCGATGAAATGCGCAACCATTTTCGCGCCGAACTGCTGGCGCTTTGGAGCGGCGAAACAACCTGGTCAGGTGAAGGCATCAATTACACCCTGCAAAATGAACCGTTGAATATCCGCCTGCATTGGAAGATCCTGCCGGAATGCGGGAAAAACTGGGAGTGCGTCATGGTTGCCATCGAAAACATCACCCTGCTCAAAAAAGCGGAGAAACGTTTTCATGATCTTTTCGCCCACGCGCCGATCTCTCTTTGGGAGGAAAATTACAACGGGATCAAACAACTGTTCGACGAATTGCGCGCGCAGGGAGTGACCGATCTCAAAGCGCATCTTTTTCGGACCCCGGAACTGGTCGGCCAATTCATGAGTCGCATCTCCGTTTTGGATGTCAACCGGAAAACGCTCGAACTGTACGGGGCGTCATCAAAAGAGGTTTTGCTCGCGAACCTGAACCGTGTTTTCCGTGACGAGATGGGGAATCACTTTGTAGGGGAACTGGTCGATATGTGGAACGGAAAAACCAGTTACGAGCGCGAAGGAATCAATTACTCCCTCTCCGGCGAACC
>JACPVD010000233.1 GCA_016191895.1 Chloroflexota bacterium
CGGCCAGAAATCATCGGGAGGAACGATCGCTCCAGACTCACCCTGAATCGGCTCGAACATCACAGCCGCGACGCCAATGCCGACCTTGTCACAAATTTCAAGTTGTTTCTCCACCGCGTCGGCATCTCCAAACGGGACGTGATATACCTGTCCCGCATACATCGGCCCCATCGGCGAACGATAGTCTGCTTTGCCCATCAATGAAAGCGAACCCATGGTCTTGCCATGAAACGCGCGCACGCCGACAATGAAAGCAGTCTTGCCCGTATAAAGTTTCGCAATCTTCATCGCGGCTTCATTGGCTTCGGTGCCGCTCGCAGCGAACCAACTGTATTTCAAATCGCCGGGCGTGATCGAAGCCAGCAGTTTCGCCAGTACGCCGCGTAATGGATCGATCAACTCCTGCGAAGGCATCGGCGAACGATTCAACTGCGCCTTCACGGTGTTGACCACATCCGGGTGACTCCATCCCAAATCCATCATGCCGAAGCCGCCGAGAAAATCCAAATACTCGCGGCCCAGTACATCCTTGAACACCGCGCCGGAGCCGCTCCATTCCACGGCGGCCCAATCTCCCGCCTCCGTTACAGATTTGCGATACTCGAGCCAGTTACGATTGTAATGCTCGGCAAAATTTAATTTCGATTCATCGATAATTCGATGCGCTTCTTCCACGGTGGGAAATTCATTTTTATGAATCAAATCGATCCAGCGCGATGAATAATCCAATGCTTCTTCGTAATCGTATGTCATACATCCTCGTCAGTGCCGCAAACTTAATTTTGCGTTACTAAAACTTCCTCGTCCATTCCTTCGGCCAGCGTTCCACTACAACCTTTTTCTGCGTAAAGAACTCCACCGCATCGGTTCCCTGCCCATGCATATCGCCGAAGAAACTTTCCTTCCAGCCGCTGAACGGGAAAAACGCCATCGGCGCAGCCACACCAATGTTGATTCCGATATTCCCCGCATCGGCTTCGTAACGGAATCTCCGCGCCGCATTTCCGCTGGTGGTGAACAAACTGGCCTGATTCCCATACACGCCGCTGTTCGCCAATTGAATGGCTTCATCGATGGTGTTGACGTGCATGAGACTCAAGACCGGCCCAAAGATTTCCGTCTTCCAGATTTCGCTTCCCGGCTGAACCTCGGACAGGATCGTCGGTCTGACGAAGGATCCGCCCTCATAGCCTTTGACCTTCGTCCCGCGCCCATCCACAGGAACGCCTGCGCCTTCCTTCGCGCCAATGCCGATCAACTGCTCGATGCGCTGCACAGATGCGGTGTTGATGACCGGCCCCATCTGCACGCCGGAGTCCATGCCATAACCGACAACACGCGAAGCCGCCGCGTCGCAGATCAACTCGGTGAACTGGTTCTTTGACTCGCCCACGGTCACAGCGAGGGAGACCGCCAGACAACGCTGGCCCGCACACCCGAAGGCGGAATCGGCGATGATTCTCGTCGCCATTTCCATATCCGCGTCAGGCAAAATGATGACGGGGTTCTTCGCCCCGCCCTGCGCCTGAACACGCTTGCCATGCGCCGCCGCTGTGGAATAAATATATTTTGCAACGTTGGTCGAGCCGACAAACGTAATCGCGCGAATCGCGGGATGTTCGAGAATTCCATCCACCGTTTCCTTCGCGCCGTTGACCATATTGACAACGCCCTTCGGGAAGCCCGCCTGCTCGATGAGTTTGAAAATGAACTGCATCGTGGTCGGCACTTTTTCGGAAGGTTTGACGATGTAGGTGTTACCCGCCGCAAGCGCATATGGTAAATACCAGAAAGGAATCATACCGGGGAAGTTGAACGGCGCGATGGTGGCGCACACGCCCACCGGCTGGCGAATCATGATCTCGTCGATGCCGGGGGCAATATCTTCCACAAATTCGCCCTTGCCCATGTGCGGCATTCCGCAGGCGACTTCGATATTTTCATACGCGCGCACCATTTCGGCTTTGGCTTCTTCAAAGGTTTTGCCCGCTTCATCCGTGATGAGTTTTGCAATTTCATCGCCGCTCTCGCGCATGAGATTGCGCAATTTAAAAAGATACTGAACACGGTCATTGACCGGCACGCGCCGCCACGAAACATATGCCTCGCTCGCCGCTTTCGCTGCGGCATCCACATCGGCTTTGGAACACAGCGGAGTCTTTGCAATGACGTCTCCCGTTGCGGGGTTGATGACATCGAAATATTCTTTTACTGCGGGCTTTATCCATTCGCCATTGATGTAATTTAAGATTTCCATAAGTTCTCCAAAATATTGTTGAAGGTACAAAGTTGAAAGTTGCAGGGTACAGGTTGAAAATGAAATCTTCAACCTGTACCCTGCAAACCTTAAACCGTCTGCTTATCCATCAACTCCGCCAGACCTTCGTCGAATAATTTCAGGCCTTCATCCAGTTGCTCCTTTGTGATGGTCAACGGCGGGACAATGAAGACGACACTTTTGAAAGCGAACACGTACACGCCGTTTTGCACGAGGAAATTTTTCAACGGGGTGGGATCAAGGGGCTCTTTTGTTTGGCGGTTCTTGACCAGTTCCATTGCGGTGAACATGCCGATATAGCGCACATCCCCAATGGACGGATGTTTCTGCTTCAAATCTTCGAGTTGCTCGCCGAGATACTTCCCCACTGTTTTGGCATTCTCGAAAATCTTTTCTTCTTCGTACGTTTCAATGGTTGCAAGCGCGGCGGCACAGGCGAGGGCGTGACCGTTGTACGTCAGGCCGGCAGAGAGCATGTGGCTGTCAAAATATCTGGCAATATGTTCACGAACAATGACCGCGCCAAGAGGCACATAGCCCGATGTAATGCCCTTTGCCGTGGTGATGATATCCGGGACAGTATTCCAGTTATCCACAGCGAACCACTCGCCGGTGCGTCCCCAGCCTGACATGACCTCATCTGAAATCAACAGGATTCCATATTTATCGCAGATCTCGCGCATACGCGGCCAGTATTCATCAGGCGGAACAATGAGACCGTTCGTACCTGTCACTCCCTCCAAAATGATCGCCGCGATCTGGTCCGGGCCTTCGTGCTGAATCACCTCTTCCACATGGCTGATACATTCACGATGACAGGTATCTTTCGTCCACCCGAAGGGGCAGCGATAGCAATACGGGTCGAGAAAGTGGACGACACCCGAAATGGCAGGCTCAGCGGGCAGGCGGCGATAATCGCCGGTCAGCGCAATCGCGCCATGAGTCGCGCCGTGATAGGAACGATAACGCGCCAGAATCTTGTGTCGCCCCGTAAATTGGCGCGCGATCTTGATGGCGTTTTCGTTTGCCTCCGCACCGCCCAATGCAAAGAAGGTTTTCTTCAAGTCGCCGGGGGTGATTTCGGCCAGTTTTTTGCCGAGCAAACCGCGGGGCTCGGTCGCTGCGCCCGGGCTGACAAAGGTCAATACCGCGGCCTGATCCTGAATCGCCTTCACGATTTTTGGATGTTGGTGACCGGCATTCTGGTTCACCAATTGCGAAGCAAAGTCGAGATAGCGTTTGCCGTCCGCATCCCAAAAATACACACCTTCGGCTTTGGTGACGGGAATCGGATTCACCTGTCCCTGATTCGACCAGGAGAAGAAGGTGAATTCCTTGTTGAGATCGATGATTTGTTTGGATGTTAGTTTGTTGGTCATGTTGTCTCCGAAGTTGTACACAGGTAGGCAAGTAGACATGTAAACAGGACCACAGTCGAACCTATTTCCTTGTATACCTGTTTCCTTGTTTACCTGTTTACTTCTTCACTTCCTTCACAATCTCCGCATACACATTCAACGTCTCATCGATGTCGGCATCGGAATGCTCGTAGCACAGGAACCACGGTTCGCGGGCATCGTGGTCAGGCATGACACCCTTGGCAATAGCCTTCTCGACAAGGTGCAGGTACATCTCGCGGTCGCTTTCCTGCCATTCCCGTTGGTTGGTAACAGACGTTTTGCCGATCGAGAACGAGAACATGGCGGGGTAACCCGTCATTGCAACGGGGATGTCGTTTTCGTCGAAAATATCCTTCAACCCGTCCATGAGACGTTGTCCGCGCTTTTCGATGGTCTTCAAAATCGGTTTGGATTTGAGCAGACTCAGGGTCGCATACGCGCCCGCAACGCCAGGCTTGTTGTTTGTGTACGTCCCACCCTGCGCCACACCATGCCCAATGATGGACATGATCTCTTTCTTTCCGCCAAACGCCGCAACGGGATAGCCGTTGCCAAGCGCCTTTGCGTACGTCGCCATATCTGGCTTGATGCCGTAATACTCCTGCGCCCCGCCGTTCGCGATTCTGAATCCTGTCTTCACTTCATCGAGGATAAAGACACAGCCATATTCCTCCGTCTTTTTGCGGATGAGTTGCAGGAAGCCATCCCGCGGGTTGATCGCGGCGCAATTTCCCTGGCATGGTTCGGTAATGACTGTCGCAATCTGTTCGCCGTAGGAACGCATCACGCGCTCGAAGCCTTCGAAATCATTGAACGGCAGGGTGATGATAAATTCGCGCATCGACTTGGGAATGCCGGAAGAAGCGGGGACGGGAATGGGACTGCGTCGATTCCCGTAGGCTTCCACCGGCGAATACGTCGACCATAAGGCATGGTCGTGCATGCCATGATAGTTGCCTTCAAATTTTAAAATAATATCGCGCCCAGTATAAGCGCGCGCCACACGGATGGCATGCATGGTCGCTTCGGTGCCGGAACACGCAAGGCGAACCATCTCGACGGCGGGCGCCATTTCGGTGATCATCTCGGCTACGGCAACTTCCAGTTCGCCGGTCATCGCAAACAAGACGCCGCGTTGAATTTCCTCGATTACTTTCGAATCAACCTCCGGGTAGGAATGACCGAGGATGACCGGCCCGAAGGCCAGGCGGTAATCGATGTATTTCTTCCCATCCACATCCCATAAATAACTTCCCTTTGCTTTTTCCACATAAGGGGTAATCCCCTCCCCCCAATAACGGAAATTGGAATTGACCCCCAAAGGCATTACGTTCTGTGCGCGTTCCTGTATAGATTGCGTCTTCGAACCAAACATAAAATCTCCTTGAATACTAAAAATCCCTAAATGGCTTCGCCCGCAGATTCTTTGCTTGCGATCCGCTCCGGGACGCGCCATTGATACACATCCTTGAGAATGATCGGCACGATGGATGTTGTTGTCTTGCGCACCCCCGTCACCTTGCGCACCACTTCGGTGACAAAATGGTAAATCTCCGCGGTATCCTTTGCCACCACCTGAATGCTGATGTCGTTTTGCCCGATACCACAGGCCACATACGTCACATTTTCGAACGCGGCCATTTTCTTCGCCACATCCAAAATCAAATCCGACTCCACCTCCAGCCACACATCGGCTTTGATGCTGTACCCAAGAGCCTCAGGGTTGACCACCGCGCTGATCTGGAACACCCCTTCGTCGATCATGCGGTCGATGCGGTAGCGAATCGAGCGTTCGGAAATATCGCCCATACGACGCGACATCTCCGAAGCGGACATGCGCCCGTCTTCGAGAAGCAAATTGACTATTTTTATGTCAGTTTTGTCGAATTCATACATGGCTTGTTTCCCTTATTTCCGAAAAGGACGCGCAAACTATACCTTACGGCGTTTTAGTCGTCAAGGGACAAAAAAAAGCCGCCATCAAAACGGCGGCTTTTTATCCTGTGCAGGGCACGTCCTCTCACGCGCTCCTCGCTATTTGATTTGATACAAACTAATTCTGCGATCCTTGAAAACAAGGATGACATTTTCGGGAAACGCCTGCTGGAATTCGACCACCCACCCCGGTTCATCGCGGATCAATAAATACTCGATCTTGTTCTCCCGGAAACTGGTCAGGCGTTCTGACGGGGAAAGAGTCTCCCCGACAAGTGGTTTCCACACCCGAGTTTGCTCGCCGCCCGATTGCACACGAAAGACAAGCGGCTCGAATTTCAACGTCAGGCTGGGGATGATGGAATTGGTCGCCGCATCCGGCCCGCCAACGATGATTGGTGAATCTACATCCACCGCGTTCATCTGCCGCGCCGCACTGACGTAGTTGGAATATAGGTCAACGAGATCCGTTCCCTTCGGTGGAAGCTTTTCCATCGCCCACGGGCGCACATACGCAACCAGCGCGATCATCGCAACGGCCATGGATACATAATACGAGGGTTGAATCCATTTCACGTTGCGAATAAATTCGATTTTTTGCGCAAACTCAAATCCAGCCCAGATCAAAAACGCGAAGGCAAGCCCAAAGGGCATGAGCCATGTCATCCGCCACAATTGAAACGGCGTGGTGAAGATTCCGACGATCCAGCCCGTATAAGGAAACATGCTTATGCCCAGCACCAAAAACGCCGCAAGGACATAACGGGCATGTTTGTGTTTCCAAAAGAAAAAGAGACAAAGAACCGCCGAAGCAAAACTGACTTCATAGGGCAATCCCTGAGTCAGATAATGTGAGATGCCGTAGAAACCAGTCCCTTCGATGATATCCACGCGGCGGACTCCGAAGCGGGCAAATTCGTCGTTCTCGGCTACGTCGTCGAGCGAAAAGCTCAAGGTCTGCGAATACTCTCCCCCACCAAAGCGAAACGTGTACGGAATGAGAACCACCGCGGCGAGAACGGCGATCATCGTCAGATATTTCCAGCGGACATCTTTGTTCAAGAGTTGGGGCAGGCCATAGACTCCGACGATCATACAGGTCATGCCAAATTGAATCGGGTGCGTGAACACCATCGCCAATCCTGCGATGCCCAAGAGAATCAATTTCCGCGCCTCGGGCTTTTCGAGATATTCCACTGCCAGCAAAATGAAAACAATCGAGATGAAAAACGCGGCGACAACCTTATCTTCTGTAAGACGTTGAAAGAACAGGTTACCGGGCTGATTCCATTTGGTCAGACGCATGAGGCTGAATCCCTGCGCAAGGATGGCGAGGGAAGCCGCGGAGCGGGGCAGGCCGAGAGTCCGCCCGAGGGAGTAAATGCCCATGAAGGAGAAGCAGGCCAGGGCGGGAGGAAGATACGCCCCCGCGATGATGAGTCCATCTATTTGGCTGAATCCAGAGATCAGGGCTTCGACCAAAGGCCAATAGGCAATCCAAAAGCGGGGAATTTCCAAACGATCGAGCGAAACGGGAAATTGAAACTCGAGCGCGGGCGCGTGTTGATAATAGTAAAGCAGGGCGTTGTAAGTGAAGGCATCGTCGTGGATCAACGGCGGGAGAGCGATACTGGCGAAATAAATTGCGCCGCCTGTTGCGAAAAGCAGGCAGACAATTTCCCACCATGTTAATTTTTCAAATTGAAACCTGAGGTTGACTTGCATCAGAACAAAAGCCGCGATGGCGGACGCACCCCAAAGTGCGAACCCCCAGCGGATGAAAATAAAGTTCAATTGAAGGAGTCTTGCGAGCAAACCGAGCAACCCTGTTGCAAAGACGGAGACGACAAATCCGCCGAGCAAGACTCGCGGCGACAAGTTTTCGTCCTTGCTCACGAGCATAAACGTGAGCGCGCCGGGGAGGAGAAAAATTGCCAGGCCAAGAAGAAAACGCAAAACACCGGCCCACACCAGCCACGATTGCCAGGGGTAAAGCGAAAGAAAAAGCCAGGTAAAAACAAATACAACAATGAGAACAGTCTTGTTTTTTGACATGATTTTGCCTGAAAATGGGGACGCCTAGCCAATTATACTTGTTTCGATTATTATCCCGACGCGTTACAGGAGAATGGATGCCGTTAATAAAGAATGGACCGCCGAAGATTTCCGTGATCATCCCCGCTTTCAACGAAGGCGGCGTGATCGGCGGTGTGATCGAGCGGATTCGCGCAGTGGCGAACACGCTGGATAAACATAATGAGATTATCGTCATTGACGACGGCTCAACCGACAACACCGCGCAACATGCGCGCGATGCAGGAGCGAGGGTAATTCAACACCCGTACAACATTGGCAACGGCGCGGCGGTGAAAACGGGAATCCGCAACGCGCGCGGAAAAATTCTCGTCACCATCGACGGCGACGGTCAGCACGACCCGAACGATATTGCCAAACTGGTAAATCAGATTGGTCCGTACGATATGGTGGTTGGAAGCCGTAACCGCGAATCGGATACCGCCGCGCACCGCGACATCGCCAACAAGATTTTCAATTCATTAGCCACCTATGTTTCCGGGCGCAAGATCGAAGACCTGACCTCGGGCTTTCGCGCGATCAAGGCGCATATTGCCCGTCAGTTCGTTTATCTTCTGCCGAACCAGTTTTCGTACCCGACCACGATCACACTCTCGGTCGTCCGCGCGGGATACAGCCTCGGCTACGAGTCGATCCGTTTTGCGCGGCGCGACACAAAGACAAAAAGCAAGATCAGGCCATTACGTGACGGCCTGCGTTTCTTGATGATCATCTTGAAGATCGCGGTCTTTTACGCGCCGTTGAAAATATTTGTGCCTGTCAGCATCTTCACCTTTTTGGTCGGCGTGGCATATGGCCTGATGCGAATCTTTGTATTGGACGCGCCTTATGGACAAACATCCGCCCTGCTTATTTCCACCGCCGCCCTGATCTTCATGGTGGGACTGGTCTCAGAGCAGATCGCGCAACTGCGTTTCGATAGAAGCGAATCCAATTCACCCATTAACGATGACGAATGAAAGATACCCGGCCGATTCTGATCATCTCCACCGGGCGCACAGGGACAATCTTTTTTTCGCGCCTTTTTGCGGATTTGTACGGCGGTCACTCTGTCACTCGTCCTTCGACTAACGCCCAGGGCGAAGAGGGTGGAAAGCTGGTGGCTTCCTATCACGAACGCGGCGCTTCGAGACCGATCCAAATCCTCACCAATTTACATTTTGCGCATCTCTTCCCCAAAAGCGGCCTCAAAGCCGCATGGAAATTACTCAAAGGGAATGAGATTCAAACCTGTGAAGCGAAATTCCATATCGACGCGAATTGTTTTTTATATGGGCTGGCTCCGCTTGCGCCTGAACTTTACCCGAACCTGAAAGTCCTGCACATCGTCCGCGACCCGCGCGCCTATGTGACCTCACACCTGAACTTCTCCCGCCAAAAAGGAACGAGTTTCATCGCCAATTACTTCGTCCCGTTCTGGCAGCCGAATCCGTTTTTGGTCGGCGGGATGCCGTTTGGCAAAATATTCAAATTGACCCGCTTCGAAAAATATTGCTGGATATGGGATTTCAAAAATCGCGTGATGGAGGGCCTGGAAAATTCAGCTACACCGTACATGCGCGTGCGATTTGAAGACTTGTTCAACACTGACAATCCCGAAGACTTGTTCGGCAACATCACAGACTTTCTCAGTCTGCCGCACGTGACAGGAATCCGCGAGAAATTTCGCCAGCCTGCCAACACATCCGCGAAAACCGATTTCCCCGAATGGCCCGAATGGACATCCAAGCAAGCTGCGCAGTTGCAGAATCTCTGCGGGGCAAGGATGGCGAAATATGGGTATGGAGGAGAGAGGGGGTGGGAGGAGAAAGTTCGTGGTGCGTGGTGAGTGATGCGTGGTGAGTGGTGCGTAAAACACTCCGGTGGTGGTCTTGATACGCCTTCGGCTATTGCCTCAGGCTACTCGACCAACAAGGTCTTTTAGAAATAGTAGATTTATGAAAAATCGCAAACTCTTTCTTTACATAATCAGTGGAATCCTCTCTGCGATATTGCTCGCGTACCTCCTCCTCAACCTCGATTGGGAGATATTACGTGTTGCGTTCGCGGATATCCATTGGGGATGGCTGGGACTGGCGTTGCTGGTGTATATCCTCAACATTTTCCTGCGGGCGCTACGGTTCGCCAATTTGATCTACTCCCGCCCCGTGAAGTGGCAAGACCTTGTTCCTGTTTCAGCCCTGCATAATATTTCGATGTATCTCATGCCCGCAAAAACGGGTGATGTTACCTATATTTTCATCGCAAAGAACAGGCTCGATCTCCCCATCATCGAAGGGACGGCCACCCTGCTGGCGGCGCGTTTCTACGATTTTTCAGTAGTCTCATTTCTTCTTGCCGTTCTTCTGCCTTTTTCAAAAAACGACATGCCCGATTGGATATTCGATTCATCTTTGATTTTTTGTTTGCTCACGTTGCTCGGCGCGATCGGAATTTTACTCTCTCTGCAATTCAGCAAACCCAAAAGTGACGAAGAACAAATCGCCGAAAGGACCCTGCTTACCCGGATCCGCGCGGCGTGGGAGAAGTTCATTACGGGCTTGCGCGAGATTCAAGGACACGGGGCGCATGGGCGGGTTGCGTTGCTCACAGCGGGAATCTGGCTGTGTGTGTATTCCAATTTCTATTTTGCGACACGCGGCATGGGACTTCCTGTTGCGTTCTATCACATTGCGATCATTTCCATCGTGATGATTCCCCTCACCCTGCTCCCCCTGCAAGGTTTTGCCAACATCGGCACGCACGAAGTCGGCTGGACCTCGGTGCTGGTGGCGTTCGGCTATCCATACACAACCGCGCTGACAATCGCGGCAGGGTCGCATTTTGTTTTGCTGCTGTCGGTGCTGGTTGGCGGCGGGCTGGCGTTTTGGGGGGCACAAATAATCAGTGGTCGAGTAGTCCCGCGTGTTCGTCGCGGGACATATCGAGACCGCCCATAAATAAAGGCCATTCCATTGAATGTTGGTCGCGATACAGGTTCGAAGAACACTCACCTACTCGACCAACGGAATATTTATATGACCAAAATTCACTTTTCCGAAATCCAAACCGAATCAAAAATCGTCAAAGCCGCAGACTTGCAGATCGAACTGCCTTCAACGCCGGTCGAATATTATCGTCATGGCTGGCAGTCATGGTCGCTGGCGGCGTGGACGGATCCAAATCCGTTGCCGGTGCAGAAGCCCGCGATCTTTCACCCGTTGCAGGTGGATGTTGAGACAGTATACGAATCGAATCCAAACGGGTCATGGCTGGGCGCGGCTGAGTTCACAGATGGCAATGTCCTTTTGTTGGGGGCATTGGCAACAGACGCAACTGTGATCCTTGATCAGAATCAATTGTCAGGGCGGAGCGATGCGGGCGATATCGAGTGGTTCATGGCATTTGGTCAGGAGCAGGTCGTCTTCGAGGAATATGTCGAAGAGTTGGGAATCCGATTCGGAACCATCAAAAAGAATGACGCGCCGCGCGTTTGGTGTTCGTGGTACAGTCTGTATCATGCGATCGATGAACCCGCACTTCACAAAATTTTCGACGAGTTGACAGACCTGCCTTTTGAAGTATTACAAGTGGATGACGGCTGGCAAATGGATATCGGAGATTGGGAGGCGAATAAAAAATTCCCGTCGGGTATGGTTGCGCTTGCGGAAAAAATAAAATCAACCGGCAGGCGTGCGGGATTGTGGCTTGCGCCGTTGATCGCCACAAAAACGTCGCGACTTTTTCACGATCATCCGGATTGGTTTCTGCGCGATGAGCGTGGACGATTCGTTTCTGCTGGATTCAACTGGGGGCAGCCGCTCTACGCGCTCGACACCACACATCCTGACGTAACCTCGTGGCTGGTTGCGCTCATGAAGCAGGTCCGCGCCTGGGGCTTTGACTACTTAAAACTGGATTTCCTCTACGCCGGCGCATTGAAAGGCAAACGCCATGTTGATATGCCGCGCGAAGCCGTATATCGCGAAAGCCTGCGCCTGATGCGTGAAGCCATGGGCGCGGACGCCTTTTTTCTCACCTGTGGCACTCCGATTTTGCCGGCGCTCGGACTATGCGACGCAATGCGAGTCGGTCCTGATGTGGGCGCAGACTGGGAGAAACACCGCGACGCAGTTTTGTTTTACAACTTCGCGATTCCCGGAACAAGAAATGCCATTCGCACTGTTGTAAATCGTTTATGGCTGAAACCACTCCTGCACATCGACCCCGATGTGGTGTATTTCGAATCCATGGAAAACTCGCTAACCTTCGAGCAAAAGACTTTGCTGCAAAACCTCGCGTTGGTCTGTGAGTTCAAAGCCACATCCGACCTGCCACAATGGATGACAAAAGATGAGTACGAACACCTGCGCTCCTATTTGAATACGAATCCCGAAATCAGGCAGGCAGGTAGATACATATTCGAGATCGATGGCCGCCGTGTGGATTTCACATCCGCCACTCAATTACCCGAAACAGCAAAAGGCTTGTCCGCGTTGTGGGGAGCGTTCCTCGGCTGGCTGGGAGATTTTCATTTCGTATTGAGAATATTCAAAATGCTGGATGACAGAACATTGAGAAAAAGAAGGGCAAGTTTATAGCCGTCGCGTCAGGCTATACCCCGCCAAAACCAGCATCGCACCCGCACCGATCCACGCGGCAGTGACCACGCCCGGAGCGGTCACCTGCTTGACGGCGATCCCCGCGAACGACCAGACCAGCACGGACAGGTATCCCGCGTCCCGACGCGTGAGCGCCATAAGCAGACCGAGGACAGAGGCAATCGCGATCATGATCACCGCCCACGTCTGCGGCGCGATTCCGAATCCGCTCCACTCAACGAGATACAGCCAGTCTGTCACATTGGCGACGGTCGCGACGGTGATCCAGCCGAGGTAGACGCTGAAGGGCAAGTCCACCGACCACCACTCCGCGCCAGAGGCGGAGGAACGGTTCACGTTCAACTTCAGATAACTCGCGATGAGCAGTCCCAGCAGGGTGAGCATGACGAGCACACTCAAGCCGAACAAGTTGTAATGCCAGGTAAACAGCCAGGCGGCGTTGACGAGTCCGCTCAGGGCAAAGAGATAACCAAGATTACGCAGGCGCGGACCTTCTTTTTGCGAAGGGCGGAACTGGAAAATAGTGAACGCGATCCAGCCGATGTAGATGATGCCCCAAATGGCGAAGACATAACTAGCAGGGACAAAGTAGACCTGGAAGCGGTCGGAGATCTCGCCCGTGTTCTGCCCATTGAGCGGCAGGGTGGAGGCGAGGATGTTGACGGTCAGCGCGACGATCACGCTGGCGAGGTTGGCAAGTTGACGAAGGGTATCTTTGGACATGGATTCTCCTTTTAGAATGGCTGAATTGTACATGTTTAATTCATTTTGTCAAGGTTTTGAAAAGATATACCTTGACAAATACCGTGCAATATGTATAATATGCAAACAACACGGAGCCCCCATGTCCCTCAGCACCTCCCCCGCCTTCAACCTGAAAGTTGTTCTCAAAGAAACCGGCCTCGCCGCCGACACCCTGCGCGCCTGGGAGCGTCGCTACGGTCTGCCCATGCCCGAGCGCACCGCAGGCGGACACCGCCTCTACTCGCAGCGCGACATCGAGACGATCAAATGGCTAATGACGCGACAAGCCGAGGGGCTTTCCATCTCCCGCGCCGTGGACTTGTGGAACGAACAAACCGCTTCCGGCTCCGACCCCCTGGCGGGCGCGGCCTCCCAAACCTTTTCCCTCGCCCAAGCGACTCACGAATCCAACCTCGAAGCGTTGCGCGGACAATGGCTGGACGCCTGCCTGCGCTTCGACGAGTCCCGCGCCGAACAGACGTTGAATCAAGCCTTCGCGTTGTACCCCGTCGAAGTCGTCTGCACGGACGTTCTCCAGCGCGGGCTGGTGGAGATTGGCGCAAAATGGTACGCGAACAGCGCCAGCGTCCAGCAGGAACACTTCGCCTCCGCCCTCGCCATGCGCCGCCTCGACTCGC
Organism: Chloroflexota bacterium; assembly: GCA_016191895.1. Classification (GTDB taxonomy): domain Bacteria; phylum Chloroflexota; class Anaerolineae; order Anaerolineales; family Villigracilaceae; genus Villigracilis. The sequence continues at coordinate 13,691 of JACPVD010000233.1, forward strand.
TCCTCAGCGCCGCGCCCGCTCCCACCCGCGAGGGAACCGCCCTGATCGGCTGTGTCGCGGACGAGTGGCACGCGTTCACGCCGTTGCTCCTCGCCCTGCTCCTCCGTCGCCGCGGCTGGAATGTCATCTACCTCGGCGCCAACGTCCCCAACGACCGATTCGCCGAAACCGCCCAAACCGTCCGCGCCGACCTGGTCATCCTCGTCGCGCAGACGCTCACCGCCGCCGCGTCGCTCCAACTCGCCGCGCAGACTCTCGCCGCGCAAAACATCCGCGCGGCTTACGGCGCGCGCATCTTCAACATCCACC
>JACPVD010000234.1 GCA_016191895.1 Chloroflexota bacterium
ACATCCCAAACTTTTTAATGCCTCAACATATCCTTGATGCTGCGCGCGAGCAATATTTACATCAATGGGCGAGCGATCGATGTGTGTGATCTCGCATTCGTCGAAGCGCGGGCTGACGTGACGGGTGATGGCGATGGTCATGGGGTTTTATCCCTCCAGGGATTTTAATGCCGCTTCGATATTTTCATACATGGGCATGAATGTAAGAAAGCCGGACATGCTTAATGCGCGAAGCACCTGTGCCTGCGCGCCGCACAGGCGCAGGCGTGAGAGGTGATTGGGCCCTTCGGGCTTGAAAAGTTTATGGGATTTTTGCAAAACACGAATGCCGGCGCTGGTGAGGATGCTGGTTTCAGCAAGGTTTAGAACGACGCCCGTTGCGCCCGCTGCATGGATTTCCTCCACCTTCGATTGGAGGATGCCCTCTGTTTGACCGTCCAGCCAGCCTTGCAAATGCAGCGCGATCACAGATGCCCCGTTTTGCGTTTGTATCGTTTCGCTTGTGATGATGAGGTCGGATTTCATGGGTTGAATTGACTGTCGCCGCATGCCGTCCCGCAGGTTTGGGTGAAAGACAAATCCGCTTTCCAGAAACCTGCGGAACGTTTCGTATGCGGTGCGAGATTAATTGTCGTCATTACGGTAGCGATCGATCAACGCTTTGGTGCGCGGGTCTTTGGGGTTGCTGAACAGGTCGGCGGGTTTTGCGTCTTCGATCAATTCACCTTCGGCCATCACAAGGACTCTGTCTGCCACGTCTTTGGCGAAGCCCATCTCGTGTGTAACCACAACCATGGTCATGCCTTCTTTTGCGATCTTCTTCATTACGTTCATCACTTCGCCGATCAGTTCGGGGTCGAGCGCGGAGGTGGGTTCGTCGAAAAGCATTACGCGCGGTTCCATGGTCAGCGCGCGGGCGATGGCGACGCGCTGTTTTTGCCCGCCGGAGAGCCGCATGGGATATTCGTCTTTTTTGAAAAGCAATCCCACGCTATCGAGGTTTTGCTCGGCGAGTTCGATTGCTTTTTTACGATCCATGCCTTTGACAATGACCGGCCCCTCGATGACGTTTTCCAGCACGCTCATGTGCGGGAATAAATTGAATTCCTGAAACACCATGCCGGTTTTCAGGCGCACATCATGAACCAATTGGCGGTGTTGCGCCCCCTTTTCTCCTCCTTCCACTTTTACGCCATCCACTTCGATGCTCCCGTGCGACGGCTCTTCGAGAAAGTTGATACAGCGCAAGAGCGTGCTTTTGCCGGAGCCGCTTCGCCCGATCAGGCAGACCACCTGCCGTTGTGGAATTTCGAGAGTGATATTTTTCAACACGTGCAAATGGCCGAAATATTTATCGAGATTGGAGATCTTGACAATGGGAACCATGTTATCGGTCTCCTTTGGCGAGGCGGGTTTCGAGAATATTCTGTAGGTACGAAAGGATGATGGTCATCACCCAGTAAAAAATGGCGGCCATGATGAGCGCTTCCAGGTTGTGGAATTGCGCGCGCCCGACTTTTACGGAGCGCCACATCAACTCATGCACAAACCCGGTCGCGGAGACCAGCGCCGAGTCTTTGGTCATGGCGATGAATTCATTGCCGGTGGGGGGAATGGCGAAGCGCAATGCTTGTGGAAGAATGATGCGTTTCAGGGTTTGCGTGGGAGTCATGCCCAGCGCCATGGCGGCTTCGCGCTGGCCTTTGCCTACGGAGGCCAGTCCGGCGCGAAAAATCTCGGACATGTATGCCCCGTAATTTAATCCCAGCGCGATGACGCCCGCCCAAAGCCCGGGCAGGCGAATGCCAACCTGCGGCAGGGCAAGGAAGAAGAACATGATCTGCAAATACAAAGGCGTGCCGCGAATCAAGGAAACGTAAAACGTACTCAGCGCATAAATGGGCGGAATTGTGGAGAGTCTCCCCAGGGCGGCGAACAGGGCGAGCAGGGTTGCGAAAATAATGGAAAGAATGGAGATGCGAATGGTTTCGCCCAGGCCGCCGGCGATAAACAACATGTTATCTCTAATAAATTGCGTATCTACATCGATTGGTCCGCTGAAAAGATAGACCAGGAAAAATAGCAGAATCCCCCAGGTGATGGCCACATTGGTGCGAAAAAGCCGTTCCTTGCGCTTTTGCGCTTCAAAAAGAAGTTCAGCCTGCGATTTTGGTGCGTCGGAATCTTTGTTCGAGAATAGGCTCATGGAACTGTTCCTTTCCACGTGATGTGTTGCTTTTACGCAAAACGTCCCGCAGATTTTTGCGAAATCGATTTGTCTTTCACTCAATCCTGCGGGACGGCGCGCACCTTAAATAACGGGAAGCGATATTATTATATCGCTTCCCGTTCAAAAACACTCGATGTTACTTGGGCGCCTGGGTCAGGTCCTCGCCGAACCATTTGTTCGAGAGGTCAGCCAGACGGCCATCGCCATGCATGGCGGTGAAGAGTTTGTTCACTTCTTCGATCAGGGAGGCGGTGGCCAGTGTCGAAGCCTTGTCGAACGCAGCGGCCAGGTCTTCAGAGTAAACTGCTCCGCCCAGTTGAACGACTGAAATTCCCGCGGCGATGTTTGCATTCACCACAGTTGCAGAAGTGGAGTATGCCGCAAAATCGGTGCGACCAGCGGCCAAAGCCTGGGCGCATTCCTGGTCGGAATCCAGCGGCACAACGGTGATATCGGCAGGAGGCTGGGCGTAGATGGACGAAGCCGGCAGGCCAAGATCGCCGCCATTGAGCCAGGTTTCGTAGGTGGTCGAAACGCCGGCGCAGATCGCTTGTCCTGCAAGATCATCCAGCGAGGTGAAGCCGGAGTCGGCAAGCACGGCGACCACGGCAGGCGTGTAATAGTACGGTGTGCTGAAATCGAGAACCTTCTGGCGCTCGGTGGTAATGGTCATCGAACCGACGCTCATATCCCATTTGTCGGCCCAATTGCCGGCGGTGAGCGTATCCCAGCCGGGGGTGGCGAAACAGGTCTCCACGCCGAGCGCATCGCCGACGGCAATCGCCACATCCACATCGAAGCCTTGCATTTCAGTGGTGGTCAGGGCGTCTGACGGGCACTTGGTATCGGCAGGGCGCTTGCCCTCGGTGTTCAGGGATGATTGCGGGGCATAATTTGGATCCGTCGAGATCAAAATATAGCCGCGTTCCTTGATTGCGCCGAGCAAGTCCTCGGCCTTGGAACCACCCCCGCCACAAGCGGTCAACACCAGGGATGCCAGTACAAGCAGGCTGGTCAACGTAAACAGTTTTTTCATTTTCTCCTCCAAGAGAAATTAAAGTGGATTGGCAATTCCGTCCATTGCCGCAGGATGATGCCCACCCCGCGGCTTAAGCATAGACTACTTTTTGCATTTGTGCAAGGATTATTTTCATAATGGTACAATTGCACATCAGTTCACTTTTGGAGGCGAATCATATGGCTATCTTTCCCAGCGAAGAATGGTTGCGCGGGCTTTACGAACGAATTAATTCGGACGAAAAATACAGGGCGGTTGCAAAAAACTGGGAGGGCGACCTGTTCTTTTTCATCGAACCGGAAGGCAATTTGAAGGAAAGCCTCACGTTCTATCTTGACCTGTGGCATGGCGCGTGTCGAAAGGCCGTTTTCAAGCCTGATCCGTCCGACTACCCAAACCCCACCTTTACCCTGACGTCTTCCTACAACAACATCACCTCTGTATTGACCGGCAAAATGAATCCGATGACCGCCATGATGACCTCGAAGTTGAAGGTTAAGGGAAGCATGGGGTACATGATGCGCAACGTTCCCACTGTTTTAGATTTTGTCCGCGTGGCCGGCGAAGCGACGAACGAAATAATGTAGTTAACTTTCGCGTTGAGCGGCCTTCCCTGCGGTTCCTCCCGCTTCGCGACTCACTGTGCCGAAGGGGCATGTGTCTCCCAGGACGAAAATCACAAAATGCAACCGATTCTCAAGATCAACCTCACCACCGGCGAAACGGAAGAATATATCGTTCCTCAGCAATGGGAAAGGGACTTTCTCGGCGGCGCGTCTCTTGCTGCGCGGATCCTGTATTCTTCGCTGACTCCCGATCTCGATCCGCTTTCGCCGGAGTCGCCTCTTTTGTTTTTAGTTGGCCCGATGACCGGGACCTCAGGCCCGACAACCGGGCGATTTGTCATTTGCGGCAAAAGCCCTGTTACCGGGTTATGGGCGGAATCCAACATTGGCGGTTTTTGGGGACCCGAACTCCGCGCCGCCGGCTACGATGGGTTGTGGATCACCGGCGCATCACCGGAGCCGATCTACCTCTGGTTAAACGGGAACAGGACTCGTCCTGAGCAAAGTCGAAGGGTTGAGGTCCGCAATGCCGCGCATTTGTGGGGGCAGAATACCTACACAACGCAGGATAAAGTCAAAGAGGAAGTTGGAGTCAAGCCCGCGAGAGTCTGCGTCATTGGCCCGGCGGGAGAGAAGCAGGTGATGTTCGCGTCGATCATGTGCGATCATGGACGCATGGCCGGGCGGACGGGGATGGGGGCGGTGATGGGGTCGAAGAATCTTAAAGCCGTCGCTGTTTATGGCGAAAACGAGATTCCTGTTTTCGATCTTCCAACCTATAAAAGATTGCGATCCGAAGCAAACCGAAAACTCCGCGACGATAACGAAGCGAAGGTGATTCGTGAAGTGGGCACGGCAGGCGCGGCGAATTACGCGGAATATCTCGGCGCAATGCCGGTCAAATATTATGCAAACGGCGTCTTCCCGGCGGTGGATAATGTCTCCGGCGCAAAGATGACCGAGACGATCCTGGTCGGGCGGAGCGCGTGTCAGGGATGCGTGATCGCATGCGGGCGCGTGGTGAAACTGCCAAACGACAGGATCAAACGCAAGGGGCCTGAACATGAAACCATGGTGGGCTTTGGCGCGAATTTATTGAATGCCAATCTCGAATCGATTGTCGATTTGGGCGAGTTGTGTGACCGCTACGGCATGGATACGATCAGCGCGAGCAATACGATCGGTTTGGCATTTCATTTATATGAAATGGGCGTCGTCACAAAGGACGATACCGGTGGCGTCGAGTTGAACTGGGGTGACGCAGATGCCATCGAGCAATTGCTTCGCATGACCGGCTCGCGTGAAGGAATTGGCGACCTGCTGGCAAAAGGCGCGCGTTTGTTTGGCGCGCATTTCGGCGCGGAAGAGGAAGCCGTACATGTGAACGGACTCGAAGTGGCGTATCACGATCCGCGCGGGGTTTCGGGTATGGCGCTTTCGTATGCCACCAGTCCACGCGGGGCGTGCCATAACCAATCGGACTATTTCTTTGTCGATTGGGGTCACTCGCACGAGGAGC
>JACPVD010000265.1 GCA_016191895.1 Chloroflexota bacterium
CACCATGGCGGCGAGATGATAAGTGGGCAGGCCATCAGACTTACGCAGGACGGTGTCGTCAAGCGCGGAGTTTTCGGTGATGATGGAACCGCGCAAAAGGTCGGTTGTGGCGATCGAACCTTCCTTCGGCATCTTGAAACGAATCACATATTTCTCTCCGGCATCGACGCGACGACGCGCTTCACCGGGATCGAGTGCGCGGCAGAGACCGTCATAGCGCGGATTCTGTTTGTTCTTCATCTGTTCCTGGCGCACTTTATCGAGTCTTTCGGAAGTGCAGAAACAGGGAAACGCATGGCCAAGCTCCACCAGTTCCCAGGCGTGTTCGTGATAAATTGCCCGCCGCTCAGATTGACGGTATGGCGCGTGGGGGCCGCCGATATCAGGGCCTTCATCGTAATGCAGGCCGAGCCAATGCAATCCGTCTATTAATTCCTGCTCGGCTCCGGGTTCATAGCGTTTCTGATCCGTATCTTCAATGCGAAGGATAAACTCGCCTCCCATGCGGCGCGCAAGCAAAAATGGATAGAGGGCAGAACGGGCGTTGCCGATGTGCATACGTCCGGTGGGAGATGGCGCGAAGCGCGTACGTATAGGTTTGGCGGACAAAGCAGGCTCCTTTGCGAATTTCGTATTACGCATTACGTGATACGTAATTTTGAAAATAATTTTGTTAGAACTCCATCTGACTATGCCGCATGACGACGCTTTCGACAAGCCCGATGCCAAGCATGAGCGCGGTAAGACCGCTGCCGCCATAACTGATGAATGGGAGCGGCAAACCTGAAACGGGGACGACATTTAGATTCACGCCGATGTTGACCGCGCCCTGGAAGAAGATCAGGATCGCCACGCCAAAGGCGATCATTGAGCCGGCAACATCGCGGGCTTTTTGCGCGGCGCGAATACAACGCCAGACGATGAATATCAAAGTCAAAATAATGACGATACCGCCTATCATTCCGAATTCTTCCGAAACCGCGGAAAAGATAAAGTCGGTGTGGCGCACTTTGAGAAATCGCAACTGGGTTTGCGTGCCATGACCATATCCCTGCCCAAAGAAACCGCCCGAACCGATGGCGATTAAGGCCTGTTGCACATTGTAGGTCGCGCCATAGGTGGCGTTGGGATCGGGGAAGATAAAGTTCAACACGCGCAACTGTTGGTATTCCTCGAGGAACGGAAACGCGATAATTGCAAGAACGATCCCGCCAACGCCAAGCCAGATTATATATTTGAATTCCAGTCCGTTGATCCACAACATGGCCGCGAAAATGACGGTCAACACAACGACATTGCTCAGGTTTGGCTGTAACAAAATCCAGATGATAAGCCCGAACGCCCAGAGAAACCCGCCAAAAGCCCAGCGCAAATTCTTTGGCTGATACTGCGCCTGCTCGAAATAACGCGCCAACACGATGATGGCGACGATCTTGGCAAACTCGGTCGGCTGGAGAAACAACACACCCACCTGGAACCAGCGCTGCGCTCCAAACACGGTTTGACCGAGACCGGACAGCGAGATCAGAAAGATCATGATGCCGAAATAAATGGGGCGATACAAGGCCAGCCAATAGCGATAGTCGACGGAGGCTACGATAAAGATCACACCCACGCCGAGCAGGGCAAAATAAATCTGGCGCGCAACCAGCGGTTGTAATATTTCGTTCCCGGCAATCGCCGAACGGATCATGGCCGTGCCAAACGCGGATGCAAGCACGATCGCACCCAGTAAAAGAAAGTCAAAGTTACGCCAGGAGAGGTCTCGGTTCATGAGGTATATGGAGTCCGCAAGTTCTACTTGCAGCGGAATGTCCCAAAGCAGAACTTCGGGGTCCCGAAAAAAATAAAAACACGGATGCAACCCATTTCAAGCCTCAGGTTGAATCCGTGCGCGAAAAGAAAAAGTGATTCAACCTGCACGGTGGCGGGATACGCTCCGCAGGGGAATATCGGCTACCAGCCGCTGGGAACGACCGTCGCGTTCGAGTCCGATCTGCACTGCGTCGGGATCGATCTCGATGTAGTTCGAGATGGCTTTCAGAAGATCGTCCTTCAACGACTCCAACTGCGCGGGAGTCAGATCGGTGCGATCATGCACCAGCACCAGTTGAAGGCGTTCCTTTGCGCTTTGCGCGCTTCGTTTTCGAGTAAAGAAGCCCATATTACTTCCTTCCCGTTAATCTTTGGATCGCGCCCCACAACCCGCC
>JACPVD010000266.1 GCA_016191895.1 Chloroflexota bacterium
GCAAAGAGCAGGGAATTGCGGATTCTGTTCGTGGGGAATGTGATCCATCGCAAGGGATTGCATGCCTTATTCGGAGCCGTCAACCATCAAACGTCGAAAGTCAGGGTGGATGTGGTGGGAGGGTTGACCGCTGAACCCGGCTATGCAAAACAAATACAAAATTACGTTGCGGCAAATCGTCTTTCCTCTTTCGTCTTTCTTCACGGCTCCCTAGACCAGCAGCCGTTGATTGACTTGTACAAACAGGCGCATGTCATGGTCGTGCCCTCGAGTTACGAGGGATTTGGGATCGTCTATCTCGAGGGGATGGGGTTCGGTCTGCCCGCGATTGGGACTACGGCGGGGGCGGCAAGCGAGGTCATTTCGCACGGGAAAGATGGATATTTGATCGAGCCGGATGATGCGGAGACATTGGCGAGTCACATCCATACGCTGGCGAGCGACCGGGAATTATTGGTGAAGTTATCGCTGAATGCGGTGAGACGGTATCAGGTTCAGCCAAAATGGAACGAGACGGCAAAGGGCATAAGAGAATTTTTGATCCGCATGATTTCGTAGGATCAGGGCTTGCCCCTGTCTCTGAATAAGTTGATCTCGTCAGAAAGGTCGACCGCAAGGTCCGCCCCAATGGAAAAACATAATGGAATATTCCTTCCCCCACTATCTCCTCTCCAAACAATCGGTGGATGACCTCGCGCTGAACAAGGATGTGTTATCCGCATTGAGGGCAAACCTGCCGGGTCAGCCGATTCGAATCATCGAGGTCGGCGCGGGGATCGGGACGATGCTCAGGCGGTTGCTACGCTGGGAGGTGATCCGTCAAGCCGAGTATGTGCTGGTGGATGAGATGGCGGAGAACATCGAATCGGCGTCGGGGTGGATTCCGCGATGGGGAGCGGAGGCAGGCATGAGCGTGGAGGGAAGCGGGGAGAGTATCCGCTTGTACGACGCGACTCGTGAAATCCGCATCTGGCTGGAGCGGGCGGACGTCTTCGATTTCATCCGGAAGAATCAAGAGCCTGCCGATCTACTGATCGCGCACGCGTTTTTGGACCTGCTGCCGATGCCGGAGTCGCTGCCGAAATTGCTGTCGCTCACGAAGGGGCTGGCGTGGCTGACGATCAACTTCGACGGCGTGACCACGTTCGAGCCGACGGTTGCGGCGGCGCTGGACGAGCAGATCGAACGGCTCTATCACCGGTCAATGGACACACGCTCAACAGGCGGAGACAGCCGAAGCGGACGGCATCTCTTTGGGCACTTGCGAAGCATCGGCGCGGATATCGTCGCTGCGGGCGCATCGGATTGGGTGGTGCATGCGGTGAACGGAAAGTACACAGATGACGTGGCGTATTTTCTGCATTTTATTTTGCGCTTCTTCGAGGAGTCACTGGCGGGACACCCGGAGTTGGAGGCGGGGACTTTTGCAGGCTGGCTGCAGGAGCGGCGGGCGCAGATCGAGCGCGGCGAGCTGGTGTATATCGCGCATCAGATGGATTTTTTAGTGAAGCCACACCCGTCATTGCGAGGAGGAGCACTTCGGGAATGCCCAGTGTAAACTCCGTGACGGCAAAGCAATCTTATTGTCGATCACATACGATCAGTTGTTTGTAAGATTTGGGGCTATCGCCCCTCGCAATGACGAAGAAAACCTGTGAAACGAAAAGCTGATTTTTCCGTATAATCAGTACGGAGCGAAAATGGTTTATACGTACGAAATCGAAGGCATCGCCCTGCAAACCGGCGACATCATCTGCACGATGAACGGCAAGCCCGATATTTTACCGGGCGAGTTTTGGCGTCTCGTGGGACGGCTCGTGCCCGGTGACGTGGACCACGTGGCAGTCTATCTTGGTCCCCAAGGACGCTGCGTGGAGGCGGGCGCGCATGGCGTGATCAAGTTCACCGTGTTCAACGGAGTTTGGGATACTGAACGGATGGCGCGTCGGCGCGGACATCTGTTTGACACCTTTTACGGGATTGTTTCTCCGCTGGATGGACTGGGCGCATCGGAGGAAGAGGAAGCCGGGATGAGGCAGACCGTGGCGGCATACTGCCTGGCTCAGGTTGGCAAGCCGTATAACCTGAACTTCCTGAACGCGGAAACGGAAGAGGCTTTCTATTGCAGTCAGCTGGCATACAAGGCGTATCAACAGATCGGCATTGACCTGAACACCGGGCTGGCTATGGAACAACTCCCCGGCACCAATAATATCGTCTACCCGCAGGAGATCTGGGATGGATTTAGTCATCGGAAGGTGGAAAAGCAGGTATCGGTGAACAGTGGGCAGTTGGTTGTCACCCCGCCTCTGTAGTGATGTCATTGCGATTCCTGGGGTATAATCTCGTTCATCACATCACCATTATCAGCAGTCCATCGCTGTTTTCGCTTTTGAGCACGCAACTCAATTCCCCTGAAAAACGCACAATCGACTTCTGAAGAACAGGAAACGCTTTGAACTTCGAACAATTTAATTTGGATTCCCGCCTCATGCAGGGGGTCAAGATCGCGGGCTATGAAACCGCGACTCCCATCCAGGAGGCGGCGATCCCAGCCGCCCTGCGCGGACGCGACATCATCGGCACCGCACAGACCGGCACTGGCAAGACCGCCGCATTCGTCCTCCCCATTTTGAACAAACTGCTCGATGGTCCGCGCGGGATGCCGCGCGCGCTCATCGTTACGCCAACGCGCGAACTCGCCGAACAGATCAACCAGGTCAAGGAACAATTGA
>JACPVD010000258.1 GCA_016191895.1 Chloroflexota bacterium
GCTACAAGGAAATTGCAATAAAAAATGTATCGTTTCAAAAAGAAGGGGGTATGGGGTGTTGTGAGTGCGCGAAACGCACTCACAACACCCCATACCCCAACTTAAATCAAGGAGAAAAAACATGGCAGGTAAAAAAGTGCGGGTTGCGATCATCGGCGTGGGGAACTGCGCGTCGTCGCTGGTGCAGGGCGTTCAATTCTACAAGAACGCCAAAAAGGACGAGATCATTCCCGGCATCATGCATACGCAATTGGGCGATTATCACGTGCGCGACATTGAATTTACCATCGGCATCGACGTGAATGCCACAAAAGTGGGCAAAGACCTTTCGGAGGCCATCTTTGCGGAACCCAACAACACCTATAAATTTTGCGACGTTCCCAAACTCAACGTCCCCGTCGTGCGCGGCATGACCCATGACGGCCTCGGCAAATATTTGAGCGAGATCATCACCAAAGCGCCAGGCTCCACTGCCGATATCGTGAAACTGCTGCGCGACACGAAAACCGATGTGGTGGTCAACTTCCTCCCGGTCGGTTCGGAGATGGCGACCAAATGGTATGTGGAACAAATACTCGAAGCGGGCTGCGCCTTTGTCAACGGCATTCCCGTTTTCATCGCGTCGTCCGAATACTGGGGCAAACGATTCGCAGACGCCGGCCTGCCCATTCTTGGCGACGACATCAAGAGTCAGGTCGGGGCAACGATCGTTCACCGGGTCCTCACCAGTTTGTTCGTCGATCGCGGCGTCAAGATCGACCGTACCTATCAACTCAATTTCGGCGGCAATACTGACTTCCTCAACATGCTCGAGCGCGAACGTCTCGAAAGCAAAAAAATCTCCAAGACCAATGCTGTCACGAGCATGATTCCCTATGAGATCGATCCGGCCAACGTCCACGTCGGACCGAGCGATCATGTGCCGTGGCTCACCGACCGCAAGTGGTGTTACATCCGCATGGAAGGTACCACCTTTGGTAATGTGCCGCTCAACCTCGAACTCAAACTCGAAGTATGGGACAGTCCCAATTCCGCCGGCGTGATGATCGACGCCATTCGCTGTGCCAAGATCGCGCTCGACCGCGAACTGGCAGGGCCCATCGTCGGCCCATCGTCATATTTCTTCAAGACACCGCCCAAACAATTCAAAGATGAGATCGCGCATCAAAAGGTGGAGGATTTTATTTCGGGGAAGAGTGATGAGTAGTTCAGTTATCAGTGAATAGTGATCAGTTATCAGTGGGATGTTTGCGCAGGCAAACATCCCATTTTTTTCGAGTAGAATTTGACGCATGAAACCCAATCACCAATCACCAATTACCATTTACCAATTACGCATCACGCATCACATATCACGCTTCCTTCCTACCCTCAGCCTGTTCGCCCTTCTATTGAGCGGATGCCAACCCGCAGCCGTTACTGCCGACCCTTCTACCATTCAAACCGCCGCGTTCGAGACAGCCGTCGCGCAACTTGGCATTCCATCTGAAACACCCATTCCAACCGAAACGCCCATCCCTACCGCAACCATACCGCGCACACCGCCCGCGCTCCCGGCCATGTATCAAACGCCGATCCTTAAGCCCGAAGACCTTCCACGAACATACGAAGCGGACACCTGCAAATACCTGAAGAACAAATGGAATCCCAACAACGCCGCGCCCGGCACCGTCGTCATGCCGATCATGATCCACGCCATTGACCAGGATGCGGCAAGCTCCCAACTGCTTAAGATCTCCGGCAAAGACTTCCGCAAGATGATGAACAACCTGCATGACCTCGGTTTTCAGGCCATCACCATGCAGCAAATGGCCGACTTCATGTACAACAACGCAAAGATTCCTTCGCGCTCGGTTTTGTTGATCGTCGATGACCGCGCCTACGCCGAAAAATTCAACACGCACTTCCGCGGATATTTTGAAGATTGGGGCTGGCCTGTCGTCAACGCCTACATCGGCCTCGATGAACGCCCCGACCTGTGGGCCGAGAACGCCGCCCTCTCCGCCGAAGGCTGGGTGGATTATCAGGCGCATGGGTATATCCACAACACGCCCATCAGCGAAGCCTCCAGCGACGATTTCATCATGGCCGAGTTGAACGGCGCGATCACGTCCCTGCAAAAATATATGAACAAGACTCCCATCGCCTACATCTGGCCCGGCGGTGGGTTCTCACGCCGCGCTGTAGAACTGGCCGCACAGGCCGGGTATCAACTCGGGTTCACCGTCAACCCGCGCGGCCCGGTCATGTACAACTGGATTCCGCAGGCGGATACGGTCACATCGAACGCGCTCGCCATCCCCGAAACGCCGGCCGGCAACCCGCTGCTGACCATCCCCCGCTATGCCGATATCGCCGCCAGCGCGGAAATGGACAATGTCCGCGTCATCGGGGAACAGGCCGCCGCCTATGCCGAACAAAACAAAGCGACCGAACTCGAATACTACGATATCCTCTGCGCCCCAACCTACGGGCCGATTCAGTAATCGCCCGCCCCATGCCCATCCTTGCCCTGATCCTGCTTTTCATCTCCGCGTCCATGCATGCGCTGTGGAATCTTTTACTTAAGAACTCCGATGAAAAATATATCGCGATGGGCTGGCAGGTGATTCTGAGCGGAATCTTCTCGCTGGGAATCATATTCTTTACCGGTCTGCCGCCGCGTTCCATGTGGGGATTAGCGATCGTCAGCATGATCCTCGAAGCGATCTATTTTATTTTGCTGTGCATCGCCTACAGCGACCATGACTTTTCGCTCGTGTACCCGATTGCGCGGGGCGCGGCTCCCGCATTGTTGGTGTTGTGGTCAGCGGTCTTTTTGCGCGAACAGCTGACGGTCGCCGGGTATATCGGGCTGGCGATGATCACCGGCGGCATGATCGTGATCGGCGCGACGACCTTGATCCAAAGTGACGGGGAGAAACCCCACCTGCGCGGAATTCTCACGTCGTTGTCGGTGGCGTTGATCATTTCGATCTATACCTTCATCGACGGGACAGCCGTCAAGAACGGCCCCGCCCTGCCTTATGGACTTTCCATGTTTGTGATGGTGCCGTTCGTAACCACGCCCTATCTCACCCGAAAATATGGCTGGAGTCATTTTGCGGATATGTGGAGAAAAAAGCGCGGCTATTTATTGCTTGGCGGCGTTTTAGGATTGGTGGCGTACATGCTCGCGCTTTTCGCCTACACCTTTGCGCCGCTCAGTTATTCCGGCGCGATTCGCGAGGTGAGCGCGGTGATCGGAGCCTTCCTCGGCTGGCGGTTTTTGAAGGAAGAGATGGGCGGAGTCCGCGTGGCGGGGTCGGCGATTGTGTTTGCGGGGGTGATGGTGATTGCGGCGTTTGGATAAACCCGCCGGAGTCCCGAAGTTCTACTTCGGGAATTTCGCAGTGAAATTTGTAAAACCATTAACGCAAAGTCGCCAAAGGGTGGGAATTTGGTTGGCGGAACTTGCGGACTCCGTACATAGCAAGGGAAATTTGTCAGACAATTCGGGAAATTAAGTAGTTGCCGTCCTCTCGACAAAAATGGTAAGATAGGAGCACATGAACCCAATTCTGATATCAGACCCTTTGGGTATTCTTATTTTTGAAGTCAGCCAGCCTGACGGGTACACACGTACCTGTCAGGCTTTTTTTATCCCTCGATAAGGAGAAAAAATGCAAACCCCGTGGGAATATCGTTACGCTCATCGCATTCAAAAAATGGGAAGTTCGGTGATTCGCGAGTTGTTGAAACTGACCGAACAGCCGGACATTATTTCGTTTGCGGGCGGATTGCCTGCGCCGGAGGTTTTCCCTGTGAAAGAATTTCAAGATGCCTGCAACCAGGTATTAAGCGATCATGGCGCACAGGCGTTGCAATACAGCACCACCGAAGGCTACCTGCCTCTGCGCGAGATGATCACACGTCATAGCGAACGGTTTGGCGTGAAGGTGAGCGCTGAAAATATTTTGATCACCTCCGGCTCACAACAGGCGCTGGATTTCATCGGAAGGTTGTTCATCAACCGCGGCGATTACATCGTGGTCGAATCTCCCACGTATTTGGGAGCGTTGCAGGCGTGGAATGCGTACGGGGCGCAATATATTTCCATTCCATCGGACGAAGATGGGATGATCATGGATCATCTCGAAGAGGCGCTGCGCATCGGGCCGAAGTTCATTTACATCCTGCCGAATTTTCAAAATCCGTCAGGTTCCACATTGAGCCTCGAACGACGCAAACGGCTTGTGATTCTAGCCGACCAGTACGGCGTGCCGATCGTGGAGGACGATCCCTACGGTCAGTTGCGCTATGACGGGGAACACATCCCCTCGGTGGCGACCCTCGATAGCCGCTACCGCTACGACAATAACGACGGCGGGGAATACACGGGCAACGTAATCTACCTGAGTACGTTTTCGAAATTACTTGCGCCGGGGCTTCGCCTTGCATGGGTGATCGCGCCTCCGCAGGTGATTCGCAAACTGGTGATGACGAAACAAGCGGCCGACTTGCATACATCTTCCTTCAATCAGCATGTGGCTTATCAGGTTGGCAAAGGCGGTTTTTTGGACGAGCACGTGAAGGTGATTCGCGCCACGTACAAGGAACGCCGCGATGTGATGCTCGAATTAATGGACGAACTCTTTCCCCGCGAAGTGCAGTGGACAAAGCCGCAGGGCGGAATGTTCCTGTGGGGCATATTGCCGGAACATGTGGATGCGGCCGAGGTTCTCAAAGTTGCCGTTCAGCGCAAGGTGGCCTTCGTGCCCGGCGCGGCCTTTCACCCCAACGGCGGCGGCGCAAACACGATGCGAATCAATTTTTCCTTTTCCAACCCGGAGAACATCCGCGAGGGAATTTCACGACTCGCGTTGACGTTGAAGGAAGCGTTGAAGAATGGGAAGGGCGGGTAATCACTCCTCCACATACGGCACATAATCGGCGCGGGCAATGCCTTGCTTGATGGCGGTCTCCGCCACGGCGCGGGCAACGGCGCGATGCACTTTTTTATCCAACGGGCTGGGAACCAATTCGCCGTGCGGGGTCATGTCCGCGATGGTGTGGGCGGCGGCCAACAGCATTTCATGCGTGATGCGCGGCGCGTTCGCATCCACCGCGCCGCGGAAGATGCCGGGGAATCCCAACACGTTATTCACCGATTTTCCATCCGCCGCGAAAGCCGCGCCGTGTTCCAGCGCAAGGTCGGGGTCGATCTCGGGATTCGGGTTCGACAGCGCGAGAATGATCTGTCCCTTGCGCACCATTTCAGGCTTGATCAAATTCGGCGCGCCGGTGGTCGCCACAACAATGTCGCATTTCTCCATGATCTCTTTCAAATTAGATCTCACGCCCCCGGCCTTTTCGAATCGATCAAGGGCATCCTGACTCAAGTCCGCACCGTAGACGGCATTCCCGGTCAAGCGCATCATCATCTGACCGATGGCATGGCCGGCCGCCCCAAGCCCGATCTGCCCGATGACGGATTTGTTCAAATCAGTGCCGGTTTCGCGCGTGGCGACCAATAAGGCCGCGGTGCAAACCACCGCCGTGCCATGCTGGTCATCGTGCAAGACGGGGATATCGAGCATGGCCTGCAATCTCTCTTCGATCTCAAAACAGCGCGGCGCGGAAATATCCTCCAGTTGAATGGCGGCAAACGTCGGGGCGATGGCGGCGACAGCAGCGATGATCTCATCCGTATCTTTTGTGTTCAACAAAATGGGAATTCCCGAAAGGCCCACAAGCGTTTCCATCAACATGGCTTTGCCTTCCATTACCGGCATACCCGCCAATGGACCGATATCGCCCAGCCCAAGCACCGCCGTGCCATCGGTGACGATCGCCACCATGTGGCTGATACTGGTATACAACCGCGCCAGCGACGGGTCTTTGGCGATCTTGCGACAGACTTCCGCCACGCCGGGGGTATACACGCGTCGAAGGGTGGTCAGCGATTCGATCGGGTAGCGTGAACGGATGGCAATCTTTCCCTTTTGATGAAGTTCCAGCACTTCATCGCGGACTTCGATCACGCGCGTGCCTTCGTTGTTGCGCATGGATTCCAAAATCGCTTCGAGCGCGGCTTCATCCTCCGCATGGACGGTGATATCGCGCACCACGTTTTGCGAGGTTTCGGTCAGCATCACAATACTGCCGAGTCCGCCCCCGGCTTCGGTAATGGCAGTGAGCAATTTTGCCAGTACACCCTTCTTCTGCGAATTGCGGACACGCACCGTACGTATGAGTTTTCGTTCCCAGGCCATGAAAGACTCCTTTGTGTTGATTCGGGCTTCGGATTCCAACGTCTCCGACGTTGGAATGTAAAGTCAGAGACTTTACATTCCAGGAAAATCCTGAATTCCTATTGATTTTAATCGCAAACGATTTGAAAAACAGAACATAAATTCTGTTATACTGGCTTTACCTCACCCCCGGCCCCTCTCCTCGCTTTGCGAGGAAAGGGGGGAGTTTTTGAATATGGCAAAAACACACACGCGTTATGTTTGTCAACAATGCGGACGAGTCGCCGCATCCTACATGGGCAAGTGCCCGCAGTGTTCGGCGTTTAATAGCATGGTGGAGGAAGTCGTCCACGATGAGCCGGTAGCGAAGGGCGCGGGAAATGTCCGCGGGCTGACCGGCCGCTCGGAGCCGCGACCCATTTCAGAGGTCGGGGGGGATGCGGAAGATCGAGTCCATTTGCCGATCGGCGAGTTTGCGCGGGTCCTTGGCGGCGGAATCGTATTGGGTTCGATCGTCCTCATCGGCGGCGACCCCGGCATCGGCAAATCGACATTGATGCTGCAAATGGCGATGGAGATGGCAAATTCGCAACGGGTGCTGTATGTATCCGGCGAAGAGTCGGAGCGGCAAATCAAGATGCGCGCGATGCGATTACTGGGCGCGAACAAGGAATTGCCGAAAAATTTACTGCTAGTGACGGAAACAAATCTTGAAGTGATTCTCAACCATGTTAACGAGTCCAAACCCGACCTGCTGATCGTCGACTCGATTCAGACTGTTTATCTCTCCGAATTGGATTCGTCGGCGGGTTCGGTGTCGCAGGTGCGCGAGTGCGCGTCGCATTTGCGCGAGCTGGCAAAGTCTTCGGGCGTGTCGGTGTTCATGATCGGGCATGTGACAAAGGAAGGCGCGATCGCGGGCCCGCGTGTGCTGGAACATATTGTGGATACGGTGCTGTATCTGGAAGGCGATCGATTTCAGGCCTATCGCTTGTTGCGCTCGGTGAAGAATCGATTTGGCGCAACAGCCGAAGTAGGCGTGTTCGAAATGCGCGAGGGCGGGCTGGTCGAAGTGACGAATCCATCTGAAGCGTTTCTTGCGGAAAGGCTGGTCAATGCGGCGGGGTCTGCCATTGCGGTGACGATGGAAGGCACGCGCCCGATCCTCGTTGAAATTCAAGGCCTCACCTCCCCGACTCAATTTGGCAACGCGCGGCGCACCCCCAACGGCGTGGACTTTAATCGCCTGTTGTTAATTACCGCGGTCCTCACGCGGCGTGTGGGGTTGAAGCTTTCGGAGCATGATGTCTTTGTGAATGTGGTGGGGGGAATCCAGATCGACGAGCCCGCCGCCGACCTTGCCATTGCCTCGGCGATCGCGTCTTCATGGAAGGATGTGCCCGTCCGCGCGGAAGCGGTGCTGATCGGCGAAATCGGCCTGGCCGGCGAATTGCGCATGCCCGGTCAAATGGTGGCGCGATTGCGTGAGGCGCAGAAACTGGGATTCAAAACGGCGATTGTGCCCAAGGCGATTCGCCAGGGCGAGGCTTATCCAAAAGGAATCGAGATCGTCGAAGTGCGGTCACTGGATCAGGCGTTGAGCGCGGCGCTTAAAAAAGCGGGGTAGGCACTATGATGGGTGCGGGTTTACGATTCGCCAATTTCGGATGGAACGGACTGGAACAAACTGTCGGTGATTGTATCCGTTTTTCGTTCGCCAACCACCACCGAAGGGATCACATCTTCCGCAAATTGCTGGCGTAACAAATCCAGCGCGCCAAGCGAAGCCAGATTCATGAATTTGCTCCTGCGAATATTATACGCCTATGCAAGACTCCGCGCGATCATCTCCCTTGTCCACAAGCCCATTCTTCTCACAGTAAAGCCCGGTATCCAATCGTCAATTAACAAAATGGGCGCAGGCAGGTTGAACGGCGGCAATAAAAGATTAAGTTGCCTCGCGCCGCCGGTGACGATATCCGCGTTCGCCGCGCATTCATTGTGGATGGATGTGAAAAGATAATGAATGTCGCTTCGCGCAAAATTTGCCAGCGTCTTGAAAATATCCCCATACGAAAAATGAAACAGGCAATCGCGGCACATCCACATGTCCGCTTTCGGCAGGGGGTCTTTGATGATATCAATGAAAAAGAATCGCGTATGCGCGTCGCCATATTGTTCCTGATTCTGTCTTACGAGTTCCTCCACAATATCCCCGCCCAGGTAATTCATTCCCTGCGGTCGTTGAATCGCCTGAAACCAGTTGAAGTCGCCGCAGGGCGCATCGAGAAACGTTTCCACTCGATATTCCTTCCACAACTTCGGAAGTTCGTTACGTACGTTTTCGGTATAGGTCATCGTCGACCCTGCGCCGGAAACACTTTCCGGGTTTCCCCAAAAATTATTCCTGTAATAGTCGGTAAAGACATGCTTCGGGTCAGCGCGCAGTTCTTCGACCCGTCCGGGTTGTTTGGGTTTTGCAAAAAGCGAAATGAACTTTTTGACTGCGGCTTCGACTCGATTCATGCGCTGATTATAGTTCCCTTTTGATTCTGTGAGAAAATTACGCAATATGGAACAGCGCAACATTCCCCTCATCGGCGGCGACCCAGGCGGACTCTCCGCTGCATTGCATTTGACGAAGATCGCCCCGCATCTGGCTCACCGAATCCTGATTCTCGAAAAGCAGCGTTATCTGCGCTTCAACATGTTGAACTGGAGCAGACAAACAGAATGATCGCGGGGCTGGATGGTCTGCGGGCAATCGCATTTTTGATCGTGTTTCTTTTTCACACGCGCCACCTGCCTTTCGGCTGGCTGGGCGTGCAGTTGTTCTTTGTGCTCTCCGGGTTTTTGATCACCGATATTTTATTGCGCATGAAGGAGTCGCTGCCGCGCCGCGAGTTCTTCCTCAAATTTTACGGGCGGCGCTTTTTGCGAATCTTCCCGCTGTATTATTTATACTTATTCCTGCTGGCGATTCTTATTTTTATTCTGCCATCGCTCGATCTCGGCGGGTTGAAAGCCGAACTTGGAAAAGGGTTTTTGAATCAACTATGGGTGGCGGCATTGTATGTCTTCGATTTTTTTCACGCCAGCGCGTTCTTCGAGCGCAGCCGTTTCTTCACGCATCTCTGGTCGCTTTCGGTGGAGGAACAATTCTATCTGTTATGGCCCCTGCTCATCCTTCTTACGCCGCGCGAACGATTCAAACAACTCTGTCTCACATCCATCGGGCTGGGTTTTGCATTTCGGCTTGCAATCACCATCGCCTATCGGATGCAGTTGTTTCCGTTTTTATCGAACGATCCGCAGCAGGCCGTAAACGTTTTGCCGTTTTCACATCTCGACGCGTTCGCGTTCGGCGCGTACATCACCCGCTTTGAAATTCCGCGTCCGCGTTTGCAATTGTTTGCCCTTGCGCTGGCTGTTCCCGCAATCGGCGTTCTCACCGACCATCTTTCAAAAGGCGCAGTGACGTTTGCCCTCGGCTACGACCTGCCCATGTCGGGCTTTTACAAGGAAGTATGGGGGTATACCCTGCTGAATTATCTCTTCGCCGCGCTGATCTATTGTGTGGCGCGGACAAACTTTTTAACCACCCTTCTCGAAAGCCCGCCCCTGCGGTATTTGGGAAAAATTTCGTACGGGCTGTATGTCTATCATTACGGGATCATCGCCATAACCGCCGCGATCTTCCGCAAATACGACCTTTCCTACGCCCTGCGCTCGCCGCAAATGTTTGTTACTTCCTTTGTAGTGACGCTGTTGATCGCATCACTGAGTTTTCACTGGTTCGAGAAACCCATCATCGGGTTGAAGGACAAATACTTCCCCGTCGCGCGTTCCTGATGAATTGAATTCGGCTCTCCCAAAATAAAGAAAACCATATCCTCTCCATCAATTGGGACGTGGGGCGTTGTGAGCGCGCTTCGCGCACTTGCAACATTCCACGTCTCCTTTTTGCCAAAATCCTTTTGCGCGTTGAAACGCTTGCCTTTATAATCGCGCCAGGAACAGAAACCACGATGGGCACCGCCGACCTCCACATTCACAGCACCTACTCGCGCGACGGGTCGACCACCGTCCGCGCCATTCTCAAACAGGCCGCAGACGTGGGGCTGAACGTGATCGCCGTCACCGATCATGATGAAATCCGCGGCTCGCTTGAAGCGCATGAACTCGCGCCAAAATACGGCATCGAAGCAATTCCCGCAGTTGAGGTCACCACAAAAGACGGGCACCTGGTCGCGTTGTTTGTCACGTCCATGCCTCCTGCCGGGCTTTCCCTGGTCGATACGCTGGTTCATATCGGAAAACTCGGCGGCATTGCGTTTGCGCCGCATCCATTCAATAACCTGCCCGGCAGCCTCACCATGGAATCAGTCGTCGGCGCGCTCACGCATCCCCCCGCGAAGGGCGTGCTCAAAGGCATCGAAACCCACAACATGGGCACACAGGCCTTCGACAGCATCGCGCAAAAACTATCCATTTACCTGCCGCTTGCAAAGATCGCATCCAGCGACGCGCATGTCTATTGGGCCATCGGTGCGGGGCGCACAGAGTTTCCCGGCGAAACCGCGGAAGACCTGCGATACGCGCTCGATCGCAACAAAACGGTTCCCATTCCATACCAGGGTGAATTTTCCACCCGCGCCATCCTCAGTTGGGTGCGTCGCATGACCCTGCGCAAATTCGGCTACGCATCCGACACCGTCTCCGCCACACAGCCGATCAACACGCAAAAATTCACCGACTCGTTCATTCAAAAGCTAAAGAAAAAGAAATGAGATGGCGTGACTGCCATCTCATTTTATAACCTGACTCTTTTGATGAAACCCGGCGTATTCAATTCTCGTTCCAGCAAATATGTGAAATATCCCTGCATGAGGACTTCCGCTTCCTTCCTGACCTCGGAACTGGGACGCGCTCGAGAGGCATCCCTGTAGCCTGACCGTTGGAAGTGCCGAAAATACTTGA
>JACPVD010000259.1 GCA_016191895.1 Chloroflexota bacterium
GTTGTCGTTTACCCCAACACCGCCGTTCCATTGACAGTTGGGCAGGCGCGCTCGATTCGCCTCGTAGACGATGTTGTCGGCGGCGATAAACTTGTCGGCCTTGTGGCCGCGCTCAACCCTGAGCAGGAAACGCCCAGCCCAGACGAGTTGCATCAAGTTGGGACAATCGCCACCGTGCATCGCCTTCTCCGCGCCCCAGATGGGACCGTTCGCCTGTTGGTGCAAGGCATGGAACGTTTTCGCCTCGGCGAGTTTGTGGCGGAGGAGCCATATCTCAAGGCGCATATCCACCTGCACCCGGAGATCGACGAAGCCAATCTTGAGACAAGCGCATTGGCGCGAAATGCCCGCGACCAGTTTCAGCAGATCACGCAGATGATTCCTTCGTTCCCGGATGAACTGGTCGGTTCGATCACATCCCTCGAGGACCCGCTTCAAACCGCATATACCATCGCCAACTTCCAGCGCATCGACTTGAAAGACGCGCAGGAAATCCTCGAACTCGATTCGGTGTATGAAAAGCTGAAGAAGTTGATCGGCCTGCTCGTGCGCGAGGCGGAGGTCTTGCAGATCGGACAGAAGATTCAAAACGAAGCGCGGGGCGAGATCGAAAAGGTCCAGCGCGAATATTTCCTGCGCGAGCAAATGAAGGCCATTCAGCGCGAACTCGGCGACAAGGACGAACAATCTGTCGAGGCGGAGGAGTTTCGCAAAAAGATCGAAGATGCGAAAATGCCCGAAGAATCGCTGAAACAGGCCAAACAGGAGTTGGACCGCCTGTCGCGCCTTCCGGTCGCCGCCGCGGAGTATGGAGTCATCCGCACATACCTTGATTGGCTTGTGTCGCTTCCGTGGTCGAAATCCACAACCGACAATCTGGACATTGCGCATGCCCGCGAAATCCTTAACAAGGATCACTTCGGACTCGAAGATGTGAAGGATCGTATTCTCGAATTTCTTGCGATTCGCAAATTGCGCATCGATCGCAAGGACGAAAAGAAGGAGCCTTCCGAAGATGCCATTCGCCGCGAACGCGAAGGCGTGATCCTGTGTTTTGTCGGGCCGCCCGGCGTGGGAAAAACTTCATTGGGACAATCGATTGCCCGCGCAATGGAGCGCAAGTTCATCCGCGCTTCGTTGGGCGGTGTGCGCGACGAAGCCGAGATCCGCGGGCATCGCCGTACCTACATCGGCGCGATGCCGGGGCGGATTTTACAATCCCTGCGGCGCGTGAACTCGAAGAACCCGGTCTTCATGCTCGATGAAGTGGATAAACTCACCTACGATTATCACGGCGACCCCGCCTCCGCTTTGCTCGAAGTGCTCGACCCTGAACAAAACACCGAATTTCGCGATAACTATCTCGAAGTCGCTTTCGATCTTTCGCAGGTGTTCTTCATCACCACCGCCAACACGCTCGAAACGATTCCGCGCCCGTTGCTCGACCGCATGGAAGTGATCTTCCTCTCCGGGTACACCGAAAACGAAAAACTTGCCATCGCCCGCGGTTATCTCATCCCGCGCCAAATCCGCGAAAACAGTTTGCGCGAAGACGAAATCTCCTTCAGCGACGACGCGCTGAAAACGATCATCCGCCGTTACACCCGCGAAGCCGGTGTGCGCAACCTGGAACGCAAGATCGGCGCGGTTTGTCGCAAGGTGGGTACGCAGGTCGCAGAAGGCAAGATAAAAAAATCCGACATTATCCCGGAATTGCTGGATGATTATCTCGATCATCCGATCTACTTCGACAGCGAGGAACTTAACAAGCGCACGTCCATTCCGGGCGTTGTGCCCGGCCTCGCATGGACGTCCTTCGGCGGCGATATCCTCTTCATCGAAACAACCGCCATGCCCGGCGGGCGCGGCTTTCAAGTGACCGGCTCCGTCGGCAATGTGATGCAGGAATCAGCCCGCGCCGCGTTATCCTATGTTCGTTCGCGCGCCGACTCGCTGCATCTTTCACAGGAATTCTTTAATAAATTTGATTTGCACATGCATATCCCCGCCGGCGCCCAGCCCAAAGACGGCCCCTCCGCAGGCGTCGCCATGGCTACGTCACTGGTCTCTCTGATCTCCGGCCGCAAGGTCAGGCCGCAAATGGGCATGACCGGCGAAATCTCCCTGCGGGGTCAGGTTCTCGCCATTGGAGGCGTCAAGGAAAAAGTTCTCGCGGCGCATCGCAACGGACTCACCACCGTCATCCTTCCCAAACGCAACGAGCAGGACCTCGACGACGTTCCCGATGAAATCAGGGAGTCGATGAAATTCATCTTCGCCGAATCGGTCGACGACGTGCTCGACGCCGCGCTGGAAAAGCCGAAGCCTGTGAAAAAGAAAACTCCCAAACCAACGGCGAAAAAATCCAAAACAACGAAAGCAAAACAAAATGGCAAAAGTAAAAATACTGCTCGTCGAAGATGACATCACCATGGTTTCCCTGCTTCAAACCCTGCTCAAAATGGAGGGCTTTGAAACGCTGGCGCTACAGCCCGATGAAGACATCACTGCCGCTGTTCTCAAGGAAAAACCGGGCGTTGTCCTGCTCGATGTGCATCTCTCCGGCCAAAGCGGCCTTGAAATTCTCGATCAACTCCGCAGTACGAAAGGCGCATCTGATGCGCGTGTGATCATGTCCTCCGGCGCCGATGTGAAGGATGAATGTCTTCGCCGCGGCGCAAACGCCTTTCTCATGAAACCCTACATGCCCGACGACCTGATCGCAGCCATAAAAAAAGCCCTCAACCACCATTCGTAAATAACGTACGTAGTCGGCGTTCTCTAACGCCAACGCGTTCTTGTTTTGCCCGCGCTGCAACTGCGGGCAAATCTTTAAAAGCAGAGATACTTATGACGATTCGATTCGGGATTTTGACCCTCTCCGACCGCTCTGCCCGGGGCGAACGGGATGACTCCTCCGGCCCGTCCCTCGCGCATCTCATCCAAACTGAAAACTGGATTGTGATCGAACAAGCGATTCTCCCCGACGACGAATCCGCCATCCGCGCCGCATTGGCAGCCTGGGCCGACAGCGACCGCTTCGATGTGATCCTCACTACCGGAGGCACCGGTTTTTCGCCGCGTGATGTCACGCCCGAAGCCACCCGTGCCGTCATCCAGCGCGATGCGCCCGGCCTCGCCGAAGCCATGCGTGCGGAAAGTTTCAAAA
>JACPVD010000235.1 GCA_016191895.1 Chloroflexota bacterium
GCGACAGCCCCAAGACTGCCCTCATCGCCGGAGATGTTGATTTGGGCTTGACATGGACAGCCGAAGCCCTGCTTGCCCAACAGGAGAATCCCGCCATTCAATATATCTATCCGGCCGAAGGCGCGATCCTCTGGCAGGATAACTGGGCCATGCTTAAAGACGCCCCGCATGCCGACGCCGCCTATGCATGGCTCAACTACACCATGCAGGGAAACATCTTCTGGATGATGTTGCGCGACTTCCCCTATACAAACCCGAATCAGGCTGCGCTCGATTATGCCAAAGCAAATCAAACGGAATACTACGACGCATACATGGCGTCTCCCATCACGAACACGCCTGCAGATGCCATCAAGAAAGGTCATCGCATTGCCGATGTGGGTGAGGCCACTCCGCTCTACGATGATATTTGGGTTGAAATAAAAGGCGGGCAGTAGATTGCCGATATCGACCATCTTAAAGTAAGAGTCGATGCCCCGACAGGCGAATCCTGCTTGTCGGGGCATCTCCATTTATTTTCGTATAGTCAATTATCTTCGTGATTATTTTGCATTATTTATCTGTATTTAATAACTATTAGTTATTAAAATATTGACTTTAATTCAAAAAAGGAATAAAATGAGCCATGGAAAGCACAATTGGTAACAGCCCTTCCAGCCGCCTCGATAATATCGACCAGCACATTATCAACGCCATGCGCAAGGATGGCCGCGAGGCCTTTGCCCAGATTGCCGAGCAACTCAACGTGTCACCGGGCATGATTCGCCAGCGCTACAATCGCCTCGTCGATCTCGGGTATCTCAAGGTTGTGGCCGTTACCAATCCGCTGATGATGGGTAAACGCACCATGGCCATGATCGGTATCCGCACCGATGGCCGCAAAATGCTCGAAGTGGCCGATAAACTGATCAAATTTGATGAGGTCGTTTACATCGTCGTCGTCAGCGGCCGCTACGACATCATGGTCGAGGTCTTTTGCAACGATCACGAAGACCTGCTCAAATTCATGACCGAAAAATTATCGAAAGTCGACGGTGTGCGCGAAACCGAATCCTTCATGCACTTGAAGATCGTCAAAGAGATTTATTTCTAAGCGTATGTGGAGTGAAACGCTTCGCGTCCAGACTTTTCACAGTAAAAACTTTCGTGGATATAACCCCGCACTTCGCTTAACCGCCGCCTGCCTCCGTCCGAACGGCATGATCGACCTTTTGGCTTTTGCCGGCCAACATAAACCCGTAATCCTAACTCGCTCCGTGCGGGTTATAAAACAAACAGGAAAAAAGGAACATGAAAGTATTGCTAGTAGGTGTAGGCGGGGTTGGGGAAGCCATTGCCGCGATCGCAAAGCCGCGACAATGGCTGGAGTTGATGGTATTGGCCGATTACAACGTCAAACGCGCTGAGGAAGTGCAGGCAAAATTAGGGGACGCAAACCGCTTTCCCGTCGAGTTCATCGACGCCGGCAGTCAGCAAAGTATCGAAGACCTTGCAAAGAAATACTCGGTTGACCTTATCATGAATTCGGTCGACCCCATTTTCAATAAGCAGATCTTCGACGCGGCGTACAACGTCGGGGCGAAATACATGGACATGGCGATGACCCTCTCCGAGCCGCATTCCACCGATCCGTTCAATAAGACCGGCATCAAACTTGGCGACTATCAATTCGAAAAAACGAAGGATTGGGAAAAGAAGGAACTCCTTGCCCTCGTCGGCATTGGCGTGGAACCCGGCGTGGCCGATGTTTTCGCCCGGTATGCACAAGACCACCTCTTCGACGAGATCGAAGAAGTGGG
Organism: Chloroflexota bacterium; assembly: GCA_016191895.1. Taxonomy (GTDB): domain Bacteria; phylum Chloroflexota; class Anaerolineae; order Anaerolineales; family Villigracilaceae; genus Villigracilis. Next base: position 1,800 of record JACPVD010000235.1, read on the forward strand.
TATCCGTGACGGCGCAAACATTACGATTGACGGATACGAATTTGCCCCCAACTTCTCCATCTGGACGACCATCGAAGAATGTCTCAACCCGCCTGTCATTTATGAAGAAGGCAAAGGCTGGTTTACCACTGAACCGTTCTCTGAACCCGAAGTGTTTGACTTCCCCGAAATCGGCCCTGTGGAAGTGGTCAACGTGGAGCACGAGGAAGTGTTGCTTGTGCCGCGCTGGGTGAAGACGAAGCGCGTGACCTTCAAATATGGCTTGGGGGACGAGTTTATCGAAGTGTTGAAGACGCTTCATAAACTCGGCTTGGATAACAAGAATAAGATCAACGTCAAAGGTATGCAGGTGGCGCCGCGAGACGTGGTGGCTGCCTGCCTGCCCGACCCCGCTCATTTGGGAGACAAGATGAAAGGCAAAACCTGCGCCGGGACGTGGGTCAAAGGCGTGAAGGACGGAAAGAAGAGAGAAATCTATCTCTATCAGGTCGCCGATAACGAGGAGTGTATGAAGCAGTGGGGCTGCCAGGCGGTCGTGGCGCAGACGGCATTCTCCGCCGTGATTGCGATGGACCTGCTCGAACATGGCGCGTGGAAGGGAGTCGGCGTGCTGGGTCCCGAAGCCTTCGAGCCGACGGTCTTCATGGAAAAGATGGCGGAGTATGGCTTTCCGTATGGGGTGAAGGAAATGTGAGACGAGTTGGGGGAGGCGTGGTCGGCGTTCTCTAACGCCGACTGCGCGTTGGGCGGGGAAAAAGCTCGAGAAAACAGAATCAGTTTCGAGGGCGGAGAGAGGCGCGGCGGCGGGTGTGGGATTCGCTTCCAGCGTAGTGAAATGCCCGTCGCTTTCGGAAAAGTCCGGTTGTGAAAAATCCCGCCGATTCGATATAATGGAAAAAACAAAAGACCCTAAAGGTTTTTGAAACCATTAGGGTCTAAATGAACAAACGGAGGATGTCATGCCGAACGGATATAACGGAAAGATCCTGCACGTTGATTTGACGAAGGGCGAGTTGACGGTGGAGCAGCCGAACGAGGCTTTCTACCGTAAATACCTTGGCGGTTCTGCGATGGGGATGCATTATATTTTGCGCGACATGCCCAAAGGCGCGGACGCGCTGGGACCTGAAAATGTTCTGACGTTGATGACGGGCGTGACGACGGGCGCGGCGATCTCGGGACAGAGCCGTTTGAATGCCAACGCCAAATCGCCCATCAGCGGAGGCATCGGCGATTCGCAGAGCGGCGGGTTCTTCCCTGCGGAGTTGAAGTTTGCGGGTTTCGACGGCGTTGTGATCAAGGGCAAATCGGCAAAGCCCGTTTATCTTGCGATTGTAGACGGGAAGTATGAACTGCGCGACGCGGCTCATTTGATGGGGAAGTTGACGGGGGAGGTGGACGATATCCTTCACAAGGAAGTTGATCCGAAGGCGGAAATTTTACAGCACGGCATCGGCGCGGAGAACGGCGTTTTGTTTTCGTCGCTGGTCTCGATGTCGAACCGTCACAACGGGCGCACGGGCATGGGGCTGGTGATGGCGTCGAAGAATTTGAAGGCGGTGGCGGCGCGCGGAACGGGCAAGGTGACTCCGGTTGACCAAAAATCGCTCACCCAGTTGAACCGCATCGGTCCCAAAGCCATCCCTGAAAACGGCGATATGGACGGGCTTGCCAAACACGGCACGGCGGTGGTGGTTCTGTTCAACAATACCATCGGATGCCTGCCGACGCGCAATTACAACGAGAGCCAGTTCGAGGGCTGTGAAGAGATCAGCGGCGAGAAGATGACCGATACCATATTGAAGGAGCGCGAGACCTGTTATGCCTGCGTGGTCAAATGCAAACGGGTGGTCGAGTACAAGGAGGGCGCGTATCCCGTTGACCCGCGTTACGGCGGACCCGAATATGAAACGCTCGCCACGTTCGGTTCGTACTGCGGCATTGACGATATGCAGGCGGTCTCGAAGGCGAATCAAATTTGCAACGAGTACGCGGTGGATACCATCGCCTGCGGCGCGACGATTGCCTTTGCGATGGAGTGTTACGAGAAGGGCATCATCACCAAGGCGCAGACCGACGGCATCGAATTGAAGTTTGGCGACGCCGAAACGATGTTGAAGGTTCTCAACATGATCGTGAAGGGCGAAGGCGAACTCGGCAAAACGCTCGGCATGGGTTCGGCGCGCGCGGCGGAGAAGTGGGGCAACGGCGCGGACGAGTGCCTCATCACCGTCAAGGGCGCGGAGGCTCCCGCTCACATGCCGCAGGCGAAGCGTTCGCTTGGCTTGATCTACGCGGTCAACCCCTTCGGCGCGGATCACCAGTCCTCGGAGCATGATCCGTACTACGAGGAAGGCATCGGCGATTTCAACCTCGACCGCCTCAAGCAGATCGGGCTTGGTTCGCCGCAGCCCGCCTACTCGCTCACCGAGGAAAAAGTCCGCTTCGCCTACGAGACCGAGGTCTTCTACTCGATGCTGGACTCGGCGGAACTCTGTCAGTTTGTGTGGGGTCCCACGTGGACTCTCTACAACGGCGCGCAGACGGCGCAGATGATCAACGCGGTGACGGGTTGGAATTTGACGGTGCAGGATTTAATGGCGGTCGGTTATCGCCGCTTGAACCTGTTCCGCGTGTTCAACGCCCGCGAAGGGCTGACCCGCAAAGACGACAAACTGCCAAAGAAGTTTTTCAAGCAGTTGCAAGGGACAGGCCCGACTGCGGGCTTCGCTCTGACTAACGAGGAGGTTGAATCTGCGCTCGATAGCTATTACAAGCTGGCAGGTTGGACGAATAACGGAATCCCGACCCGCGAGACGCTGAAGAAGCACGATGTAGAGTGGGCGGCGGAGTATTTGCCTGCGTGACGAAGTAAACACGTACACAAGTAGGCATGTACACAGGTAGACACGTACACAAAAGTATGTTGCGTGTGTCTACCTGTGTACTTGTGTACTTGTGTACATGTCTGACGTTTTCCTGAAGGAATCCCATGAACACCCTTTACACCGAAAACTTCCCCCACATGACCCCCGCGTGGAGCCGCATCTTCAACTTCGTCGCCGAACGCGCGGAGGGGGCGTACATCTACACCGACGACGGCAAAAAATTGCTGGATTTCACCAGCGGCATCGGCGTGGCCAATACTGGACATTGCCACCCCAAAGTCGTGGAGGCGATCCGCGAGCAGGCGGGGCTGTTCCTACACGCGCAGGCGAACATCGTCATCCACAAACCGATGTTGCATCTCATCGAAGAACTGCGGACGATTGTCCCGTCTTCGATTGACAGTTTCTACTTCGCCAACTCAGGCGCCGAAGCGTTGGAGAACGCGGTCAAAATAGCGAAAGTGGCGACGGGTCGGCAAAACGTCATCGTCTTCAGCGGCTCCTTCCACGGACGGACTCATGCCACGATGTCGCTTACCACGTCGAAAACAATTTATCGCGCAGGGTTCGCGCCGTTGATGGCGGGTGTCTACGCCGCGCCGTTTCCGTACGCGTTCAACCTGAACATGACCGAAGAGCAAGCCAGCCAGTACGCGCTGGAGCAACTGGAACACTTGCTTGCTTCGCAGACCGCGCCGAAAGAAACCGCCGCCATCCTGATCGAATCCGTGCTGGGCGAAGGCGGATACGTCGTCCCGCCCGCGTCGTTTATGAAGGGACTGCGCGAGATTTGCGACAAGCACGGCATCATGCTCATCTTCGATGAAGTGCAATCAGGTTTCGGGCGTACGGGCAAATGGTTTGCGCTGGAGCACTTCGGCGTTGTGCCAGACATCATCACCGCCGCGAAGGGAATCGCTTCGGGCATGCCGCTCTCTGGCGTGTTCAGCCGCACAGACATCATGAAGAAGATTGACGTCGGTTCCATCGGCGGGACGTATGGCGGGAACGCGGTCGCCTGTGCGGCGGGCGTGGCAACTATCCGTGCGATGCGGGATGAAAAGATGCTGGAGAATGCCGCCGAAAAAGGAATCCAGTTGATGACCGGCTTGCGCAAATTGCAGGAGGAATATCCTCAAATCGGCGACGTGCGTGGAAAAGGCCTGATGGTTGGAACTGAATTTCTTGTGGATGGAAGTCAGGCGAAGGCCAAGCCACTGGTCAAGGAAGTTATCCACAAAGCCGAGGAGAAAGGTATGTTGCTTCTCTCCTGCGGAACATACGATAACACCCTGCGCTGGATTCCCCCGTTGAATGTGACCGGTGAACAAATTAATGACGGGTTGAAAATTTTCGGCGAGGCGTTGAAGGAAGCGGTCAGGTAATGATGTAAACATGGGAACAGGCATACAAACAGACAGCCCATAATATTTTTACTTGTATACCTGTATACTTTCTCACACAAACCCGATTTTCTTCTTCCCCTCGTTTTGAAATTCGAGTTTATTGAATTCAAAAATATCGGCCAGCGTGAGCGAGCCGGTTACGTTGTCGTGGCCGAGTTTTTTTGCAAGCGCGGCGGTTTTTTCGGGCGATAACGGCCCGAAATGATATTTTGCGATCATCCTGCCTTTTCTCAAGAGGGCTTTGTCGATGCGGTTGATGTCGGTGTTGAAGGTGCAGATGATCTTGATGTTCAGGAAATCGCTGAACAGGCCGTCGGTGAGTTGAAGGATCGTCGAAACAACCGAGTCTTCGGATGAATGATCGCGTGGAGCCACCACTTTTTCGGCGTCCTCGACGATCAGGATGGAGTTTTTGTTCATTAACAGGAATGAAATGAACGAAGGTTTCAGCAGATCGCCCACGAAGTCGTTCTGCACGAAGATGAATTCCTTGTCGTTGTATTTGCAGATCAGGTGCTTGATGTAGGTCGTCTTGCCGGTGCCGGGTTCGCCGTGTAAAAGAATGATGCCCGACTCTTGTTTTGTCATGAAATCCGAGATGACGCCGTCGACTTCGCCAAAGTCGTCGTTGTAGAGTTCGTTGATGTTGATCGAGCGAAAGTCGTTGGTGTTGACGTCCTCCGTGCCGAAGATACCCTCCTGGTGCATAAGCACTTTGAATTTCGGGATTTTTGGCGAGCCAAATGTCGAACGTAATTTGTGGTTCGTGTCGAGGACCCAGCGTTCGGCGTCGGGGCGCGTCGCGTCGTATAAAAAATCGACTGTCAGATAGGCTTCCCGCGCGATGAAGTGAATCAGCATCCGCCCCGATTCGCTTTTGAACAGGTATTCATAGGCATAGTCGTCGTCTTGACTCGCGGTTTGAAAATCTTCTGTAACCCAGCTTTTGAACACAGGGACGAATTGGAAGGTTTCGAGATTCATACTGCGTATAATTGAATCGACGGTTTCCTTTGACTGCTTGATGGTCAGATCGAGCCTGGCAGATGATGCGATGACGCCGAAGCAGATCGTGAAATAAGCTGAAACTTTAAATCGTTTGGTTTGGTCGAAAGAATCGATCAGGGTGCCAAGTATCGGTGTGTCCATTTATCTCTCCAAAAGCAGGGATTTTGCTGGTTTGCATTGCCATTCTCCCGCGTTCCTGTACTATACAGTTGTTTCGGCGTTTTGACAATCCTGTAATA
>JACPVD010000236.1 GCA_016191895.1 Chloroflexota bacterium
CCCATCCATTCGCCCAATTGAATTGAAACGAACCATAGCCCATACCCGGCGATGAAACAGCCCAGCCAGGAGACAAAGCGGGCGTTCTCGGGGAAGAAAAGGGTTATCAAGACAAAGAAGAATACAAACCGAAATTGCCGATGCAAAAGCAGAAGGGTCAAACCCACAAGCATAAGGAAAGCAAGCACCGGGCTGGCAAGGATCGGCGCAAGGTTGAAATACAAAAGCCGGAGCAGGTCGCTCCAGCGGAAAGAACCGGAAAGAAATTGACTCACGCCGTGAGAGTTCAAAGCGCCGGAAAAAACCACCCACCCATGAGTCGAAACGACGGGGATGATCCACACGCTTGAAACCAACACAGCGATCACCCCGGTTACAAATGCGGCGCGGATGGATGGCTTCCAATCGGGCAGGGAGGCTGAGGCGGTCGCAAGCCAGAACAGGCAGAACAACCCATAGGCGAGATGGCTCAGGAAGGCAAGCCCCAAAAACACGCCAGCGATGGTGGAGCTTTTCAAAGAACGTCCGGCGGTGCCTGGGGAATAAAAATATATGAAAAGGATCGCAAACACGAAAGCAGGCGCGCGGACAATTCCCGCCGACCAGACGTGCGCGGTATGCAGATCGAACGAAGCCGCGGTCAGGATCATTGTTATCATGGCGGCGAAGGGGAGGTTGAAGAATTTTTTCGAGAGGAAAAATGTCAGGGCTGCGGAAAGCAGACTCAAAAGGGGCGGAAGCCAGCGCAGGAAAAAGTAGGTACTGCCGGTGAATTTAATAAACAGCGCGAGAAGGTACAACCCAAGAGGCGGATAAGCAAAAGGAATCCCGCCGGGACCGTAAAAGGGTGAAGAAACCGGAAGCGCAAAATTCGCATCCGCGATCTGAGCCGCCATTTGGGTAAACAAACCCGCGTAACCCATCGGGAAAACATGAATAACCGCATTTCGAAACAGCAAAGGCAGCGATACGACGAGACCGGTCAGGAATGGGACGGCGTCTGGCGATTTGAAGAAAACCTGCGCGCGGGCTTTCATTTGAATTCGTACAACCTCATTTTGCCCCTCTGCCCGATGAAACGCAAACCATATGAGTCGAGATCAACCTCGTCGTTGTAGATGGGCGGGAATATTTCGCCGCGGAAGTGGCTGTTGGGACCCAGCACGAGATAGCGGATGCCCTGTTCCCTGCCGGCGGCTGAAAACGATTCCCACGAATCATTGGGCAGGAGCGGGTATTCCTCCGCCAGCCCCCAGAACCAGTCGAGAGACCATTTGTCGATGCTGCGCGCGCGGTAGGGCATGGTGTTGGGGGTGTAATAGTCGTAACGGTCTGCGAATACCTGTTCAGGCGAGGTCATACCGTTCGAGATCAAAGTTTGTTCGATGACGGACAATACCTTGCGTTCGGCGATTGCAGCCCGGGTGATGCCGATGTCGTACAACGCCCAACCGGAGAGGGTGTTGAAACCGATCCCGATGAATAATGCTGTAACGATCCACTCGGAGAAGCGGAAGTTCAGCAGGAACTTTTTCGCCGCATCGATCAGGACTGCCAGTAAAAGCGCGACAGATGGCAGGAAGACCGCCATCAAGACCACGGGCGAGCGGGCGCTGTCGCTGAGGGAGATAGGGATGGCATAAAGAACAATGAAAATGAAGAAGAGTAACAAGAGGCGGGAATAACGTCCATTTGGAGAGAGGATAAAAGCCAGCGCCGCCGCCCAGGCATGTTGGATGAAATAGAAGAAGAGGGGTGAATACGCCCCCCAGGCGCGCAACGGGTCTGCGATGATGAACTGAATCAGCGAAAACTTTTCGATCTCGGCAGGACCGGGCGGATTCGTCCAATCCACGCCGTTGAAGAATTTATACAGGTTGAAGGCTTGGGCGGTCTCGAAGGCTCCGTGACCGGAGATGAGGTTGACGATGACTTGCAGACCTGCGGTTGCGGCGAGCGCGCCGAGCAAAAACAAGCGCGGGCGGAGGGGACGGATTCCGGTGAGCAAAAAATACCCGGCAAGGATGGCGATTACTGAAACGGCGGCATGAGTCCGCCAGAGGAAGGAGAGACCAAGGGAGATTCCGATGAGGATGGGGCGTACGTCAAACTTCAATTTGCCAAAGTCACAAACTGAAGTTTGTGGTACGGAATCGAACCAGTTCCTGCAAAGTAAAAATACGGCGAAGGCTGTAAATGCCGCCGCGCCGATGTCGGGGCTGAGGGTGATGGCGTTTTGATAGACGAAGGGGGCGGCGATGGACAGGTAGAATGCCAGGATCGTGGCGGGAACGGAATCGGCGTAGGAGACAAGCGTCGAAACAGAGGCAACGAAAAGTCCAGAAAGAAGCGCATTCAAGATGAAGGA
>JACPVD010000238.1 GCA_016191895.1 Chloroflexota bacterium
CATTCATCCCGGCTATGGCTTTCTCGCGGAACGCGAAGACTTTGCCGCGAAATGTGTCGAATTGGGAATCAAATTCATCGGGCCTAAACCGTCGTCCATTGCGGCGATGGGCGATAAGGGACAGGCGCGCGCAACGGTGATCAAGGCCGGCGTGCCGGTTGTGCCCGGCACCGAAGACGTGGGCAATATGACGGACGACGACTTGCTTGGCATCGCCCCTTCGATCGGATTCCCGCTTCTGATCAAGGCGACGGCTGGGGGCGGCGGAAAAGGCATGCGCGAAGTCCGAAGCCTTGACGAAATGCCGGCCCTGCTCCAGTCCGCGAGACGCGAGGCCGAATCCGCTTTCGGCGACGGGAACGTCTATCTTGAAAAACTCATCGAGGGCGCGCGTCACATCGAGTTTCAGATTCTAGCGGATTCGTTTGGCAACGTCATTCATCTGGGCGAACGCGAATGCTCGATTCAACGCAGGCACCAGAAACTTCTCGAAGAAGCGCCGTCGTCTTTTCTCGACGATGACTTGCGCGAAAAAATGGGAAGCATCGCCGTCAAATCGGCGCAGGCGGTGGATTACGTCAACGCCGGCACGATCGAATTCCTTGTGGACAAGGATCGCAATTTTTATTTCCTCGAAATGAACACGCGCCTGCAAGTGGAGCATCCGATCACCGAGATGGTCACCGGTGTGGACATCGTAGCCGAGCAAATTCGCATCGCACGCGGAAGACAGTTGAGTTACACGCAGGAGCAAATCCAGTTCAAGGGGCATGCGATCGAGTGCCGCGTCAACGCCGAAGACCCGTTCAATAACTTCATGCCGTCCACCGGGCGGATCACGCACAGCCTGCTCCCCACCGGCCCCGGCGTCCGTGTGGATACGGGGGTGTATCCCGGTTTCGAGATTACGCCGTTCTACGATCCGATGATCGCGAAACTAATTGTCTGGGGCGAGACACGCGCGCAGGCTATTCTACGCATGCGCCGCGCCTTGGAGGAATATCGCATCGTCGGCGTGCGCACGAACATCCCCTTCCACCAAACGCTGATGGATTCGCACCGCTTCATGGGCGGTCAGTTCGATACGCGCTTTGTGGAGGAGCGTTTCTCGATGGACGACGCCGTCGAGTCCCGCGCAGTCAACGCGGAGATCGCCGCCATTCTTGCCACGCTGGTGGCGCACAAACAAAGCGAACGCAACGCAAACATCGTCCGCAGGAACGAACGCGACGCAAGTAACTGGAAGTGGGTCGGGCGCTGGGAACGCATGCACCGATAATGACTCGCGGCGCTTCGACCGGGTCTGAATATGCTTTTTATTAAGCCGCCTAAAACAGTGCGTCGCGCCAGACGGGTAGCCGAATCTCATAAATCAGACGAATCTGCTCGATTGGATTATTCTACTCAGGCAAGCGCGACGCACCCTCTGCGTAACATCAGTTATTAAATTGAGGCCAGATGAAATACATTACAACCATAGATAATCAGGAATTCGAGATCGAGGTGGTGGATGAACGCAGCATCCGTATCGGCGATCGTTTGCTCGAAGTGGATTTCGAATCGGTCAGCGGACAGCCGGTCTTTTCGCTGATTCTCGACGGGCATTCGTATGAGTCTTATGTGTATCAGAGCGAGGAAGATTGGGACGTATTACTGCGCGGCCGGCAGTATCAGGTGAGGGTGGAGGATGAACGCGAGAAGCGATTAAGGGCCGCGGCCGGCGGCGGCGCGGTGGAACGGGGTGAATTCCATCTCAAGGCGCCCATGCCCGGGCTGGTCGTTTCGGTGCTTGTGGAAGAGGGGCAGGAAATCCAAAAAGGACAGGTGATGCTTATCCTTGAGTCGATGAAGATGCAAAACGAACTCAAAGCCCCGCGTGACGGCGTGATGGGTCGCGTACGCGTGAAGGCCGGCGAAAGCGTGGAGCAAAAGCAGACGCTGTTGAGCATGCATTAGCGGCCTGGAAGAAAATCCATTGGATCAAAAAACCCGCTGTCAGCGGGTTTTTTGATCCAATCTTCCATGCATATTATTCGAATTTAGAGTTCGCATATTTTTCTTGGAATTCGCGGCTGGGTTCTTTGGAACTCTAAACTCAAGATTTGATTACCTTACACTCTTAGAATCGGGACGCAGATGAA
>JACPVD010000262.1 GCA_016191895.1 Chloroflexota bacterium
CCCCGCGGGGTATATCTCGATGTCGTTTTGTTTGATCACAGACACGGAACTTACGCCGCTTACATCGCAGGTTTTGTCTTTGCAATTCATAATCATGCCGGTATGCTCATCCAATCCAATCACGACGCTTTCAGCAGGAAGCAGTCTTCGCCATTGCTCGAATCGCTCGACGCCGACAAAACAACGGCTGGTATCGAGGTCGATTCCGCCCTCGGCATTATTCCAATGCGGAATGAACGAGACATTCAGGCCGAAATCTGCAAAGAGATTCAATCCATCCTTCACATGCACATCCTCCCCCACTTTGAATATCTCATAGACCGGCAAGGCGCGCGCGCCAACAGAGATGGTCGCGGCGGAAGCAAATACCAGCGTTGCGCCAAGCCTGTGCCTCGCGCGGATGATCTCCCATGCGAGCGTACCCTTCAACTGGCGCACCGCATAACTGGGACTGCCCGGCCCCATGAAAACCAGGTTTGCATGCAACAACGGTTTCAGGATTTCAAGGTTATCGGGGCTGAACTCCGTCCCTTTTTTTCGCGCCGGGATTACATCAATGATCGGTTTGTAGTTTTGCAGGCGTGTCTTGAGAAATTCCGCCACACGGCCGGCAACCACCGGGGAGTTCAACTCGAACCCGGCAGCGGTCTCCAACACGGCGATTCTCAAATCTCCTGACATGGCTTTCGCAAGGGATTCAAAAATCCGCCCGCCCGCAAGGGAGGTTTCACCTGAACCGAGGAATGCGATTTGTCCGAGGGGCATGGGAATGGGTGGTGATCAGTGATTGGATGAGGCGGCGAGTCGGTCTATTACTTTTAGGAAGGTTTCGTTGTCGGGAATGTCTTTCATTGACGCGCCATAATGAACGTATCGGATATGGCCGCCAAGATCGACCACACAATTCAGGGGCATGCGCCCCAGTTTGAAGAGATTGACTTCCTGACGATATAGTTTTGCGACACGATGATCGGGATCGGGCAGACCGATGAACGGGAGTTCCTCGTTTGCCCAATATCGTTTGAAGGTGGTCGCAACGTCCGGGCCAACAGCCATGATCTCCGCGCCGCGATCGACAAATTCCCGATAATTATCCCGCATACGCGCCAACTGCGCGCGGCAGTACGGTCACATAAATCCGCGCAGGAAAGCCAGTACAACGGGTTTGTTTCCCCGGAAATCGGACAATCGGATTAAACTTCCATGCACATCTTCAAGTTCAAAATCAGGGGCTGGTTCGCCGGGGGTGATGAGAGTGGGTGTCATTATTTGCCGCTCAATTTTTTTGCTTTACGCCAAATGGCACCGAACATGCCCGCTGTCAGTTTTCCCGTCGAGGTGTTTTGCTGGCTGGGATGATAGGAGCAAAGCAAGGATGAAGGATGAATGGTGAAGGATGAAGCCGGCAGGGTAAAAACCGCTCCGTGGGCAAATTGGACGGAAGACGGAAGGCGGGAGGCCGAATCACTCCGTCTTCGGTCGTCGGTTCCCTGCCCAATGCGGGCGGAATACACGCGCAGGATTCTCTCAAAAGCTATCCGACCCAGAACGACGATCACGTTCGGTTGGATGAGCTCGATCTCGCGCTCAAGGAAGGACTGGCAATTATCCAGTTCTTCGCGGGATGGTTTGTTGTCGGGCGGAGCGCAGCGGCCGGAGGCGGTGATGTACATGTCGCGCAGAATCATCCCATCGTTACGCGAGAGCGAGTGAGGCTGACTGGCAAAGCCTGCGCGAAACAAAGCAGGATAAAGAAAATCGCCCGACGCGTCGCCGGTGAACATGCGTCCCGTGCGATTCGAGCCGTGCGCGCCGGGGGCAAGTCCCACCACGAAGACGCGGGCATGCGGGTCGCCAAATCCAGGGACGGGTTTGCCCCAGTATTCCTGGTCGCGGTAGGCTTTGCGTTTTTCACGCGCCACCTGCTCACGCCATTCCACCAACCGCAGACAGCGGCGACAGGCTATAATTTGCGCGCGCAGTTGATCGAAGGACATGCGTTAATTCTAACAGGAGAACAGGAATGAAGCCGTTTCGAAAAAATGTCGCCATCGCAATTGACGGGGGAGGTATACGGGGAATCATCGCAGCGAAAGCGCTGAACATGCTCGAAAAGGAAGCAGGGACTCCCTCCTACAAAATATTCCGCCTCTGCGCCGGGACGTCGACCGGGTCCATCCTTGCGGGGGGAATCGCCGCCGGGGTGGATGGCGATGCG
>JACPVD010000065.1 GCA_016191895.1 Chloroflexota bacterium
ACGAAATCCCCACGGGTCGCGCACCGCGTACACACAATCGCGCGTCAAAATCACCAGCGAATATGCGCCCACCCATTTCTTCATCGCGGTCTTGATGCGTTCTTCCCACGTCACGCCGCCGTTGCGAGCCAGCATCATCGTCATCACCTCGGTATCCGAAGACGATGAAAGCCCGACGCCCTGCCGCATCAACTCCTCGCGCAACTCAGCCGAATTCACCAAATTGCCGTTATGCGCCAGCGCCAGCGGTCCATGGATGGTTTCGATCATGAACGGCTGGGCATTGCGCGCCGATGACGATCCTGTCGTCGAATAGCGCGTGTGCCCGATGGCATAATGCCCCTTCAAACCATCCAGCATGTGTGGCCCGAAAACCTGTGAGATCAAGCCGACATTTTTATACAGCGACATTGCCTGCCCATCCGCCACCGCGATACCCGCCGCCTCCTGTCCGCGATGTTGCAGTGCAAACAACCCAAAGAACGCCATGCGCGCCACGTCTTCGTTCGGCGCAAAAATTCCCATCACGCCGCACTCTTCTTTTGGACGATCTTCCTCATAACCAAAATCCATTACGACCTCATCACTGATAACCGATTACGGATCACTGGATGCTGCGCGATCATCTTCTTCGATTTTAGATGCCGCCCGCCTCTGACTCACCCGAACCTGCTCCCGCACTTCGGCATCCGCCAAGCCGATAATTTTCGCGGCTAACAACGCCGCATTGACAGGTTCCAGCACCAGGGCCGGCGCGATCCCCGAAGGCATCCGCAGCGACGAATAGACGTCCGCCCCTCCAAACGCCTCCAACGCAGGCGGGCAGGCGATCACAGGCGCACTGACCGCCCCATCGGTGAATCCACTCAAGGCATTACTGCGTCCCGCGACAGTGATATAGACTTTCGGACGCGCGTCCGATTCGTATTCCTTCAATATAGCGAGGGCATATTCAGGCGTTTTGTGCGCGGACGCGATTCGCAGGACAGTATCCAATCCGAATCCCTTGCAAGCCTCTGAAATTTTGCGGCAATGTTCCAAATCCGCCTTGGAACCCATCAGGATAACAACCACCGGTTTAGTCATTGGGAAATCACTCCTGCCTTGTTCAAGTTATTCAACAAACGCGGTGCGACGTGATACGCGCCAGGTTCAAACTTTTTGCCCGTCAACATCTCGTAGATCGTGATATAGCGTTCGCTGGCCGAGGCCCACAACTCCACAGGCATGGACGGAATCTCGCCGTCGCCGCGATACCCTTTTTCAGCATACGCCAGCCGCACAAATTCCTTGTCGAAATTGTCGGGGTCTTCGCCTTTTGCAATCCGCGCTTCGTACGTATCCGCTTTCCAAAAACGAGACGAGTCGGGAGTATGCACTTCGTCAATCAACATCACGTTCCCGTCATCTGTTAACCCAAATTCGTATTTGGTATCCACCAGAATCAGATTGGTCTTCTTCGCCACTTCCCGCCCGCGTTTGAAAATAGCCAGCGCGGCAGACTGCACCTGCTCCCACGTTCTTGCATCGAGCCATCCTTTTTCGACGACTTCCGCGCAGGTCAAACGCTCATCGTGTCCTGACGCGCCGCCTTTCGTTGTCGGGGTGATGATGGCTTCAGGCAATACCTGATTCTTCTGCAAACCCTCGGGAAAATGATAACCATAAATCTCGCGCTCTCCCAGCGAATAGCGATACCACAATGCCGTGGACGTGACTCCCGTGATATACCCGCGCACAATGACTTCCACAGGGATGGGCGTGACGCGTTTGACAATGGCCGCGTTCGGGTCGGGAATCGAAATCAAATGGTTAGGAATTAAGGCATGAGTTTGCTCAAACCACCAGGCGGATAATAGATTCAGCACCTGCCCCTTGTATGGTACGCACGCAAGGATTCGGTCGAAAGCGGAGAGCCGATCCGTTGTGATGATGAGGCGCGTTCCATCCGCAAGGTCATACCAATCGCGCACCTTGCCCGATTGTTTTCCTGCGAGCGGCAGATTCGTCTCGCCAAAGGCGTGGGGGATTAGTTCAAGCAAATCGCTTTGTGAAACCATCTTCTCTCCAATTCGTTGAACGTCAAACGTTCAACGCGTATTTGACGCCGTTCGCAAACAACTTCAACCCACTACCGCCTGTTTCGCCGCGCGTGTGGCGCGGATGTTGCCAGGCGTGGATGTGGTTCTCAAGATGCGGCATGAGTCCAAGCACATTACCCTGCGGGTTGCAGACACCTGCGATGTCGAGGATGGAGCCGTTTGGATTGATGGGATATTCGCCATTCGCAGACGAGCCGTCGGCTTGGCTGTAGGTGAGCGCGATTTGATCGAGAGATTGGAGACTGGAGAGTAGAGAGTAGTTCGATGTTTGAAAATTTCCTTCGCCATGCGCGATGGGACAGGTGATGATTTCGTTCAATCCATTTGTCCAGATACACTTTTGTGAAATTGGCCTTAATGTCACCCAGCGACATTCAAAATGACCTTGTTGATTGAAGGTCAGCGTTGCACTCGACGCCTCCATCTTTCTTCTTTCATCTTTCTCTTGCCCGCCAAAAGGCAGAACACCAGATTTAATGAGTGCCTGAAACCCATTGCAAATTCCAATGACGGGTTTGCCAGAGTCCACGAAGGCGGCGATTTCATTGGCAAAATAGGAGGTCAGGTCGAGGGCAAGCAATTTGCCCGCGCCCAGCGCGTCAGCGTAGGAAAAGCCTCCCGGAAGGACGAGCAGGTTGAAGTCCCGAAAGAGCGTGCGGTCGGCGCGCAGTTCGTTGAGCGGGACTCCAATCGCGTCCGCGCCCGCAAGAGTCAGCGCGTTCATTACGTCGAGATCGCGATTGGAGCCATGGGCTTGAAGGACGAGGGCTTTTGGTTTCATGAAGACAAAGGTTGAAAGTCGAAGGTTGAAGGTTGAAGGTTAAAGGCACGCACAAGTTCTTCAACAGGGATTTCATCACTGGCGAGTTTGAGAGCAGGCTCGGCGATGACCAAGCCAATTTTGGCGAAAGGCAGGTTTAAGAATTGCGTTTCAAATGCCGGCGCATTGGCGGGAGCGACTTCGACGAGCAGGCAACCGTTGACTTCGGTAAAGAGGGCGGAGGCTTCGATGTCCAGTTCCAAACCGAGACGCCCGCCGATGCACATCTCCGCGGCGGCGACGGCGAGACCGCCTTCGCTGAGGTCGTGCGCAGACTTGACCCAACCATTTCGAATTGCCTGATGCAATGCCCGATAAACTTTCGGCGTCTCTTCAAGAACATCGGGAACCAACTGGTTACTGAACACTGATGACTGATCACTTTTAACTGATAACTGGTTACTCCCCACTAAATAAACCACATTCCCTGCCTCCTTCAAATCCATTGTGACGGCCTTGTTGCCATCGTGAATGATACCGATGGCGGAAATCAACAGCGTGGGAGGGATGGCGTGACGCTGGCCATCCGCGCCGAGGTATTCGTTGTTGAGCGAGTCTTTGCCGCTGATGAAGGGCGTGCCGTAAAACAGGGCCGCATCGTGACAGCCGCGGCAGGCTTCGACGAGAGTGCCGAGCGTTTCAGGGCGAAGCGGATCGCCCCAGCAGAAGTTATCGAGGATGGCGATTCGGTCGGGGTCCGCGCCGACGGCGACCGCGTTGCGGATGGCTTCGTCAATCACCGACCAGGCCATTTTGTACGCGTCGCGTTTACCAAATTCGGGATTGATTCCGTTCGATAGCACAATGCCTTTGAGGCCCTGTGTGCCAATCGGTTTTATCACCGCCGCGTCGGAGGGCGCGTCCGCTTCGACGCCGGTTAATGGTTTTACAACGGTTCCTCCCTGGATCTCATGGTCGTAGAGGTGAATCGTCGCGGCTTTGCTGGCTATGTTCGGATGTGAAAGTAAATTGAGCAACATATCTTTTACAGCGATACTCGATATTCGAATCTCGACACTCGAATTATCAGGTGTCAAATTATGAATCACTGCCCTCAATTGCTTTTGCGGAATGCCCTCATGCAAAAACCCATTATCCAAATCCAGCACAACTTTTTCCGCGAAGCGCACAACCAATCGGCCTTTGCCAGTGAACGCGCCGATGTCGGTCAGTTCGGTATCGAAGGTATCGCATAATTCTTGCAGGGCAGACACGTTATCAGGTGGGACAGCCAGCACCATCCGCTCTTGCGCTTCGGAGAGCCAGATTTCCCACGGGGCGAGACCTGTATATTTGAGGCGTACGCAGGCAAGGTCAACATCACAGCCGATTAGCGCGGCCATCTCGCCGACCGCGGACGAAAGCCCACCCGCGCCGCAGTCAGTGATGTCGTTGTAGAGACGATAGTCGCGGGCGCGAACGATGACATCCATCAATCCCTTCTCGGTGATGGGATCGCCGATCTGCACCGACGCGCCAGAGACTTCGCCTGTTTGCGCGTCCATGGTCATCGAGGAGAAGGTCGCACCGCGCAAGCCGTCGCGTCCCGTGCGCCCGCCGAGCACAATCACGCGATCGGCGGGTTGCGGATCTTTGC
>JACPVD010000269.1 GCA_016191895.1 Chloroflexota bacterium
AGCGCGGTTGGTTCGTGTGTAATTCTCAGGCCTGAGGTCTGCCTGGATAGCGAACTGCTTGTGTTGTTTCGTTACTCTGTCACAGGGTCGCTGGGCAAGGGGAACGCTCCGCTGATCGCCATACGTGGAACGGTAATCCGGGTCGAAACGACAGGGTTGGGCATGCATTCGGTCGCGGTGAAGATTCATCGCAGCCGTTTTTTGTAAAATATATTTTTATGTATTTTTTAATTTCATAACAAAAAGGAATCAAAAATTATGAAACACACAAATCGCTTTTTCAAGGTATTTGCGCTGCTCGCCCTGTTTTTTGGAGCGTTGGGTGGCGCCTCGACGCCGGCCGCGGCGGCCGAGCCGTTCGTCTGTATTCCCACATGCAGTGTGGTCGATTCGAGGATGTTGACCCTGGCAAGCGTCGGTTATGAAACATTGGCTGGCCAAACCATTTCCCTTCGGATTGCAGTGCCCGCATCCATGTCAACTTTTGAAATTGGAATTTTTGACGGGGATACGGGAGGCACGTGGGACCTCGGAACGACTTCCTTGATTTATACGTTGTATGCTGATCCTTCCCGTACCGGCAGCACTTCAGTTCAACTTGCTCAATGGTTGGGTGGCGAGTTGGCCGATAATGCCTGGACAGACAAGACCTTTACCCAAGACGCACAGGCCATGTCTCCCGGCGGTGACTATTTCTATCACATGGAAATTGTCCTGCCAAATGCAGCGACCGTGAATTCCCTGAGTAATTTTAAAATTCGTTCAGACGCGCCTGTCGAACTTGCGCTTGACGAGTCGTTTGCTTTTACTGCGGCATTTTATTCGGCAGCAGAAGCCCGGATAGTTTATCCGCAATACCCTGCTTCTCTCACGGAAACAACATATGACGGCACATGGGATATTTACTTTACCGTGTCCGCGCCCTCCCAGAGCATTGTTGTCTACGATGGTGATATGGATTATGGCTCTTATGATTGCGTTACCAGCGACACAAATGACCCGGATACCCCGGACGATAGTTTGCCGCTCTGGTCGGCTGGTATTTCTGATGTTTTTGAGGGCGTAGCCTTTTCCGCCTTTCTCTGCCGCAATGCGGCCGGCGCAATCATTACCGGGCCGGCTGGGCAGACCAATGCAACAGGTTATCCGGCTGACGATAGCATGTTTTCCGGGTTAAGAAGGTCGCCGTCGGTGATTTATACCATAACCGATTCGAATGGAGTTGTGTATCATAATGACAACCCTTCGGGCAACAAGGAGTGGGAGCAATTTCGGATAGAAACAAACACTGCCATTCCTGCGGATCATTATGTTGACGATTTGCTACCGTCCGGTATTTATCGCCTTCACCTCGTTGGATTGGATCTAAGCAACTTGAATGCGTTGCACCTGAATTATGACATGCTCTGTGTCTATGAAAACGGCGCACCTTGCATTCCCGTCCTCCACCCCTACAAACTTGGCGATACCGTCTGGTATGACATCAACGGCAACGGCACACAGGAGGACGGGGAACCCGGTATCCCGGGCGTGGCCGTAACCCTGCTCGATTCCAACGGCCTGCCTCTCCCGAATGGCACGGCAGTCACAGATGCCAATGGTAATTACACCTTTAGTGTGGAATCCGGCGACTACACTGTGCAGATCGACTCCGGCAACTTTGGCGTTGGTGGAGCGCTGGCTGGATACAACTCGACAACCGGCGGAAATGCTCAAACCAACACGGTGACCGCCGACAATGTCCTCACCTATGATTTCGGTTTCCGCGGCACGGCCGCGATTGGCGACAGGGTTTGGGAAGACCTCAATGGCAACGGCTTGCAGGATGCGGATGAACCGGGTGTGGAAGGCGCTTCCGTGCAATTGCTCGGCAGCGATGGCCTGACGGTGCTTGTCGGGACCACAACCGATGCGTCTGGCAATTATAGTTTTGCCAACCTCACCGCCGGATCATATACTGTGCAGTTCTCGCTTCCATCCGGCGCTTCCTATACAACCGTCAACGCTGGCGACGACGGCGCGGATAGCGATGCGGATGCCGTTACGGGCAAATCCAGCGTGATCGTCCTGGCTCCGGGGCAGGTTGATAGCACCATCGATGCCGGCTTGCGTTATCCGGTGGATGTCAATTACTGCGGTTTCATCCGCTCGCCCGGGTTCTGGAAAAACTACAAGAATCATATGTCCACTGCCGTGTTCCAAAATTTAATTACGCACACGCAGGACTTCAGTTATCTGACGGCTAAACAGGCGGTTGCCATTCTAAGCAAAAATAGCGGCGTTACCAGGATGGGTATCCCCGCACTCGATGGTGTGAATGCCAGCTACCTCAAGTTCCTTTTGAGCGCAGAGCTCAATGCGGTCTGGAATGGACAGGACAATGCCGCAGATTTGGGCGGTACGCTGGGAATCGGCATCTATCAGGGAACGAGTCTGACCGTGAACCAGGTCTTGTATCAGGCGTACGAATCTCGAAGGAGCTATTCCTCCGCGCAGCTGGGTTATTTGACCTATCTCGGCTCGAATGGGGAAGATGCAGATGCGAATTCCTGCCTTGTCCAGCCGTAGGTGGGTCCACATCACCCTGCTGATATAAGTATCGAAAAAAGAGCCGGCCCTCAGAAGCCGGCTCTTTTTTTGATGGAATCGCGTCTTTCGCCGTCCTAAAATGCAGGCGATGGAAATATGCGTTGAACGCGATTCATTTCATGACGCTTGCGAGACCCTTTTCGATCATCCTGGTAATCAAGGCCAGTAGATCGATCTCGAGACGTTCGGGATCCACGTCGTATTCTGCTAAGAGGATTTCGTAGGCAGGACGAAGCGCACCATGCTGGCGGACCAGCTGCCACATGCGCGTGCCAACCGGATCCAAGCCAAAATAACGCCCGCCTTGTGCGTCGAGAAGGATGGTTTCGTCGCCGATCTCCTGCGTGTAAACTACATCAGGAATGGTAATGTGGGTATCGAGGTCGAT
This sequence comes from Chloroflexota bacterium, assembly GCA_016191895.1. Classification (GTDB taxonomy): domain Bacteria; phylum Chloroflexota; class Anaerolineae; order Anaerolineales; family Villigracilaceae; genus Villigracilis. Next base: position 2,978 of record JACPVD010000269.1, read on the forward strand.
GTTCATGGAACTATTCTAACTCCTAAAAGTAAACTGGTCACCTGACAGTTTGGTGAAATCTGGTGGTCGAGTAGCCGCGCTCGTGGCTTTGCGGCGTATCGAGACCACCCATGCAAGAAAATATCTTCAATTTTAAGTGTCTTTACTCCGTGTTGGTCTCGATACGGCGGCGGAGACGAGTAAAATGCCAAAGACAAGAGGTTTTCCGCCGCCTACTCGACCAACGAGTACTCTGAGAATAAAAGTGTCGGGTGGCTGGAAAGTAAACAAGTTTCTGGAATGTTATCCCCATTATAAGCGGGTTTACTCCGCCTGGAGTTTAATGCGAGATCGTCGGGAGTTTAACGCAAGGCCTCAAAGGCGCGGAGACGCAAAGAAAAAAATTACGACTTGTCGTCTTTGCGTCGGTGTCTGGCAAAATTTCACCGATACCTTTGTGTTGCACCTTCCGTTTGCACCGCCTGCAAAAACAACGGGGCTTTTCCATGTTGTGTTAGAATATTCCGCGGGTTGCAATTCAACCGTTCATGGTTTTTTTGTCATTCTGATTTCCATGCGTCCCTCAATCTCTGACCCCATTCGAATCCTGCTACTGGACAACGAGGCTCTCGTTCGCGCCGGGCTGAAACTGTTATTGGAGCATCACCCCAACTTGAGGGTTGTCGCGCAGGCCGGGGGGGATGAGGACGCGTTAAGGCTGGCTGAACAGGAACAACCGGATATTATCCTGATTCACGAAGGTACGGACGATGTTTTGAAACTTGCCCTTCTCCCACAGTTGATGGCGGTTATGGACAAGCCTCGTATCATCATCCTGACCCCCCTGAAGGATTCGAAATATCATGTCCAGGCCGTACAGCACGGAGCTATGGGCGTGGTGTTATCCCAACAAGGCTCAGATGTGTTATATAAGGCCATTGAAAAAGTTTATGATGGGGAGGTTTGGCTGGATCGCGCCCTTGTCGCCAGTGTCCTTTCTTATAATTCCGGCAGGCAAAAATTGGCTGGCACCGACACCATTCCCCGCAAGATCGCCCAACTCAGCCCGCGGGAGCGGGATGTGATATCGTTGGTGGGGGCGGGGATGAAAAACCAGCAGATCGCCGATCAGCTTTTTCTGAGCGAGGTGACGATTCGCCACCACCTCACTTCTATTTTCAAGAAATTGAATGTGTCGGACCGGCTGGAATTGGTGATCTATGCCTATCAAAATAACCTTGCACAGCTTCCCGAGTAGCGCCGAACAATGAACATCTAAACACACTTACGTGGCGTATTCCCGCATCAACCCGTCGATAAATTCCCAGCGTTTCGTCTTTGTATAATCTCCATTTGGGGGGTAAAAATACGCTGCATAATCGGCCCAGTTGTCGACGCCGAAGTTTTCGTCGCGCGCGCCATTGGGCAGAAGGTAGCGGTCGATTCGCGCATCGGCCCATGCGGAGAGGGGGTTGCCTTTTTTCCACCCGAGATGCATGGCGACGGATTCGGCGAAGTCCTCCTTTCGGTTGAATCTCCAATTCGAGCCGCTGGGTTTGTCGCCGTAGAAATAGCCCGCCGCATTGCAACCGGGCAGGCGGCCTCTTTTGCCGGGCCTGTTTTCGCCTCCCAGCGGACCCGCGTCCCAGTTGCCGGTCAAGCGCTTTGCCTTCGCGAGGATGGGGCGGGTGTATCCTCCCGTGTATTTTTCGAGCGCGAGCGACAATTTCCACGAATGATTGGCGTCCCATGCGTGCGCCAGTTCATGAATGACCGTCCACATGGAAAATGGGATTTTTTCCGAAAGGTTGACGTGATTCTTCGCCGCTTCCCCGCCGCGCAGGCCGATATTTGACTTTTTTATCGTCACCCCGCCGAGGTTTTGCGCGAATCGATCCGCTCCGCCCATTGCCCCCGCCATGAGGTTGATAGCGGCATGTAGTTTTTCCAACTCTGAAAGACGCCATGTGCCGCAATTCCACGAGTCGGCATTGCCCGCATGTTCATATCCCCAATCCACAACGACCTCGACGCGGTAGTCCTCCCGAAGTTGGGAAAGTTTTGCGGATGCGATCGTGTCTTCGAGCGGTCTCATTGCGCCCTCATTATAATCGGGGTGAAACCTTTGTCCCTCCCGCGCGTATATGGCGATGGTACATGTGCCGTGGCGTGTGCGCGGCGTACCGCACACTTCAGTTTGCGTCCCAGCGGGCAAGGTAAACCTTGCAGTGCGGCGTACCGCACACTTCAGTTTGCGCCCCGGCGGGCAAGGTAAACCTTGCAGTGCGTGTTGCGAAAAAATCTTCGCGATTGGCGCAGTTTTCACGGAGAAATACTATAATCACCAAGGAGAATGCACTATGAACAAACAAGGCCGTTCACAACTTGCCCTCGGGGTCATCCTCGTTTTGCTTGGGGCATGGTTCCTGCTCGATAAGACCATGCCGTCTTTTCACGACTTTTTCGAACCCTATACCGAATGGCCGGTCAACATGCTGTTGATCGGCGCGGGAATTTTCATCGTCGGGCTCGTGCTTGGGCAGCCCGGCATGTCGGTCCCTGCCGCGGTGGTGGCGGGCATCGGCGGAATCTTCTACTATCAGGATGCGACCAATAGCTACGACTCATGGTCGTACATGTGGGCGCTCATCCCCGGATTTGTGGGCATCGGCTCCGTCCTTGCGGGATTGCTCGGCGATAACATGGCGCACAACCTCAAACGCGGACTCAACCTGATGGTCACCAGCGCTGTGCTGTTCCTCGTCTTCTCGTCATTTTTCGGCGGCCTGGATATCTTCGGCAATTACGGCCCCGCGATTTTGCTGATCCTGCTTGGCGTGTGGGTGCTCGGAAGCGGGCTGTATCGTTCGTATCGCGACAAAGGAGAATGACATGCGGCGCAATCAATTGATTTTGGGAGTGATATTGCTCCTCTTCGGCGGGTTGATGTTCGCCGGTGAAATGGGCGTTCGCCTTCCAAACAACGAACCGTTGACCGAACTCTTTTGGCCGGTGGTTCTCATCCTCGGCGGAGTTTGGGTTTTTGCGGGCGTGTTCTACCGCGGCAATATCGAGACGAGCAACGCCGCCATCGAATTGCAGGGTGCGTCGTCCGCGAACCTGAAGATCAATCACGGCGCGGGTGAGTTTAAACTTCATAGCGGCGCCATGGGCGGTGAGTTTGCGCATGGTTCGTTTGTTGGCGGGTTGGATTTCACCGCCAACCGAAACGGCGACTCGCTCGATGTGCGCATGCGGCCCGCAAAGGATTTTCTCGATATTCCGTTTCTCGGCCCGCGCAGTCAACTCGAATGGGACCTTGCGTTGAATGCGGATGTCCCCATCTCCTTGAAATTAAATCTCGGCGCGAACAAGGCGGATATCAATTTGAAAGACATGAACATCACCGCACTGAACCTGGACACCGGCGCCAGCGAAACCAAATTGACCCTGCCCTCCCGCGGCCGCTTCCGTGCGGACCTGGATGTGGGCGCCGCGTCATTGGAAGTGACCGTCCCCGAAGGCTTATCCGCCCGAATCCGCGCCTCGCTCGGCGCGGCAGACTTCAACATCAACAAGGATCGCTTTCCACGCACCGGCAATTTCTATCAATCGCCCGATTACGAAACCGCCGCCAACGCAGTCGATATGACCATCGACGGCGGCGCGGCTTCGATTCGGGTTAAGTAGCGCATTGGAGTCCAAGGTCTCTTGACTTTGCATGCGGACACTCCCGAAGTAAAACTTCGGGACTCCATTTTTCAGTAATGGTACTTCACGAAAGCGCGTATTTGGCGGTCTCTACCGCCACGCGAAGCGTTGCGCTTGAGAGCGCAAACTACGCAGGGTTTTCGTGATCTACTGAGTAAAGGAAATTACCATGAAACGATTTGACCCGCGAATAGTATTTGGATTTTTACTTTTGGTCGGCGGCGGCCTTGCCCTCGCGCAAGCCATGGGGTACTTGGAAAATGTCTCGGGCGTTTTTTGGGGCGGCCTGTTCCTGGCGATCGGGCTTGTATTTTTCACCCTGCTTCCAGGCGGACATTGGTGGGGAGCCTTCCCCGGGTTCACGCTTGCTTCGCTCGGCGTATTGATCCTGCTCCCCGAATCGCTCAATGAATATGGCGGCGCGATCTTTCTCGGCGGCATCGGCTTGTCGTTCTGGTATGTGTATTTCACCAGCCGCGCCGAACGCTGGTGGGCGATCATTCCCGCCTGCGTGTTGACCGCGCTTGCATTGATGATCGTCGCATCGCAGCGGTATGAAGAATTGGGCGGCGCAATCTTCCTCGGCGGTATCGGTCTTGCATTTTTATTTGTCTACTTCACCGAGCGCGCCGAACGTTGGTGGGCGCTGATCCCCGCGGGCGTTCTCATGACTCTCGCCGGCGTCACCATTGCCGCGGGCCGTTTCGGCGAATTTCAGACCGCCGGTTTCTTCTTCTTTGGCATTGCCTTCACCTTCCTGTTGGTGGCCCTGCTCGCGGGAATGCGTTGGGCATACTGGCCCGCGCTTGCCCTGGGAATCATGGGCGTGTTGGGCATCGCCTCCCTGCTTGAGTTTGCAAATTACCTGTGGGCGGTCGTTTTGATCGCCACCGGCAGTTTTATGCTCTTTCGCTATTTCACCAAAAGGCCATAGCGCAAAATTTATTTTGCGTGTACGGCAAGGTTCACCTTGCCGTACTGCCTGAAACAAACATCTCCACGATTGACGTGGTTTTTCAAGGATAAAAAGCGGGGTGTTTTGAACGCGCTTCGCGCGTTCAAAACACCCCGCACCTCAATCAAGGCGCAACGACACCCTCTTTGCGCCTTTACTTTTCCTCCACCACATTCACTTCCGGGAAGAATTGATGCACCGTTCCCGCCACCCATCCATGCAATGTCGATGGCAAAAGCGGACAGTTCAGGCACGCGCCGCCCAACCGCACTTTTAGCGTATTCCCGTCAAACGAAACAAATTCCACCGTGCCGCCGTGAAATTGCTCCACGTAGGCGCTGAGTTTTTCGAGCAAATCTCGCAACTGACTTTCTGGATTGGTTGTTTCTGCTGGAATCATGGCATATCTCCTTTTTATACAGGCGGGTCTGAATTCAAAAGGGATTGTACCTGAGAGCGCGCGTTTTTCCAGCGCGCTGAAACCACGTTCGCAAGATGGTTCATGATGATTCTTCCATCCTCGGGGTATTCGCGGCATAGCGCCTGGAGGAAGATTCCGCGGATGCGAACGGCGTTCACGTCGGTCTCGCTGATCGTGCTCGATGTGTAATATGTGCTCCCAATTACCGCCGACCAGCCAAACACATCGCCGCTGCGCAGTCGGGTCAATGTTATCGCCGGCGTATCGTAGGGCTTGTATCGAATCGCAATGCTTCCCCGAACAAGCAAATACAGATAACTTGCAGGCTCGCCCTGTTCGAAGATCATCGTATCCGCGGGACAGGTAAAATTCTCCAGAAGCGGTTTCAACAAGGCGATTTGAGCCTCTTCGAGGTTTTGAAAGAACGGTATGTTTGGCAGGGGTTCGGACATTTCATAAAATATTAATCAACGCCCGGTCAGGTTGCCAGTACCAAACATCCTAAAGTCGACGACATTTTTCCCTCTTTTATCGAAGCCCTTTTGTTCGATTATACTGTCCCCATGCTGAAATGAACGACATATCCTCCCGCCCTTCCCCCGCGCGTTTGTATGCAATGATTCTGACCGGCGCCGGGTTGCTTCTGACCGGTCTCGCATATTCCATCTGGATGAACTCCCCCGCCGCATCCGGTTCGGACTTTTCAGTTGTTCCCGCGCAAGTTAATTTTCCCGCCCCCGAATTGACTCTACAAAACATCTCCGGCAAAAGTGTTTCCCTCAGCGACTATCTTGGGCGCGTCGCGTTGGTCAACCTTTGGGCAACGTGGTGTCCTCCTTGCAGGGAGGAAATGCCCGCCCTGCAGGCCTTCTACGAAAAATACAAAGACGACGGGTTCGTGTTGATCGCGATCGATCAGGAGGAGACCGCCGACGTGGTCTCGCCATTTGTCGACGAGTTCGGCCTGACGTTTCCTGTCTGGCTCGATCTCGACTACCAGGCGCAGGTCGAATTCAATACGATGAACCTGCCCAGTTCGTATGTCATCGACCGGAATGGGCAGGTGCGTCTCATGTGGATCGGCGGTATTTCCAAAAAAAACCTCGAAAAGTACGTTCCCAAAATCATCAAGGAGTGACAGGCAATGAAAACAGTTGTGACATGGAAAGACGGAATGGCATTTGAAGGCGCGGGCGATTCGGGCTTCCTGCAACGAATGGACTCCAGCGCTTCGGTGGGCGGGTCGGGCAGCGCGGCCAGCCCGATGGAATTCGTCTCGCTTGGGCTTGCCGGCTGTACCGGCATGGACGTGATTTCGATCCTGCAGAAGAAAAAACAGCCGGTCACCGGCTTCAAGGTAAATGTGTACGCAGAACGTTCGGGGGAACATCCAAAAGTGTTTACGGAGGCCGTGATTGAATACCTTGTTGCTGGCAGGGGGGTGGAGGAAGCCGCGCTGGTTCGCGCAATCGAACTCTCCGCGGGCAAATACTGCCCTGTGTATGCCATGCTCAGCAAGGCGTTTCCGATTCGACTTGCCTATAAATTGCTCGATGATGATGGGACGACCGTAATCAAGGAAGGCATATATACGCT
>JACPVD010000263.1 GCA_016191895.1 Chloroflexota bacterium
CTTTCCGGCAACGCCGATGGCTGGGGCTTTGTTCACCTGGAACTTCGCCGCCAGCGCAGCATCGGCTTTCAGGTCGTGCGTGGAGAGGCTGACGCGTTCGTCCAGTTCGCTCACTTCGGTCAGAAGCTGCAGGGTCTCGGCGCAGTAATCGCAGTTTTCCTGCGCGCCGAAGAAAAGGATCTGCACGGGGTTGTTCAGCTTGGCAAACGCCTGCCGGATCTGCCCCGTGACTTGTTCGTTCAAAAGTTTTTCCATGATCACTCCAGTGGATTTAGGTGTCCTCCGTTGGATGCCCCCCTGGTAAAAAAGTTGCATCCGCAATCGTCGGATGATGTATACTCGCCTGTATCTTTTTGAGACCAAATTCATCCAATGAGTGACTCGACTACACAGGAATTTTCCCTCGAAGCCCTGCGCAGCGGCGACCGCGCCGAGTTTGCCCGCGTGATGGATGCCTATTCCGCCCCGATCTACCGCCTTGGCTTGAAGATGCTCGGCAGCCAGCAGGATGCCGAGGATGTCCTTCAAAATACCTTCCTCAATGCGTTGACGCATCTCAAGGACTTTGAAGGACGCTCCAGCCTTTCGACCTGGCTGTACCGGATCGCCTCGAACGAAGCCCTGATGCTGATCCGCCGAAAAAAGAACACGGTCAACCTCGACGATTTCCACTCCGAAGAGACTGAGGATGTGCCGCTGCCCGAGGTCTTTGTGGATTGGACCGCCCTGCCCGAGGATGAATTGCTTTCCGGCGAAGGCAAAAATGCGCTGGATGCCGCCGTGAATAAACTGCCCGAATCGCTGCGCATGGTCTTTGTCCTGCGCGACATCGAAGGCGTGTCCATCCGGGATACGGCTGAAATCTTGAACCTGACCGAAACGAACGTCAAGACCCGCCTGCTGCGCGCCCGCATGTTCCTGCGTGAAAGGCTTTCCACGTATTATGGCGAACGCCTTGCGCCGAAGGAGAGAACCAATGGCTGACCATTATCACGAGAATTGCCAGGCATTACTCGGTTCCCTGTCCGAATACATCGATGGGGAACTGCCCCCCAACCTGTGCGAAGAGATCGAAAAGCATCTCGAAGGCTGCGAAAATTGCCGCGTTGTATTGAACACCACGAAACGCACCATTGATCTTGTGCGCGTCGAGCCGGCGCGGGAACCCATCCCGGATGATGTGCGCGAACGCCTCTTCCTGCGCCTCAACCTCGACGACTTCCTTGAGCAAAAGAAGTAGGGACGACCCGGCACATATCTGTGAGGGACTTATTGCGCAGAGAAAGGGTCGTCCTTTGAACTTAAGACCACCCCGCCAAAGCCGTTTAACCGAACGGCTTTTTCTTTTATCTCCTCCCTGCCTGTCAATTTGAAAACACATCCCGAAAATTCGATCTGAAGCTCCTTTTCCCTTTCGTCAAAATTCAACAGGACGGCGCGGGATCCGCGGGTGAAACCCAATACATTCGGCGGAAGCCCTCCCAAAAATTCCAGCGACCCTGCCTGCATTGCCTCATTCTCCCTGCGGAATTTCAACAAACGCTTGAATGTATTCAGGAGCGAATCTTCGTCCCGAGTTTCATTCTCCACGTTGACTTCTGCATAATTTGGGTGGACCGGCAGCCATGTCTTTTCGGCGGATGAAAACCCCGCATTCCTCGTCCCGTCCCACTGCATCGGCGTGCGGACTTCGTCACGGTTGACAGTCACATCGAGCCAATCGAAGATGAAGCGCGGGGCAAAGGTGTACTTGCGCGGGATCGGGTCGAGCGCGGTCTTGAACGGCAGTTTGAGGTTGGTCATCCCGATCTCTTCGCCGTAATAGACGCATGGCACGCCGCGCGCGGTGAATTGCAGCATGGCGAGTATTTTTGCTTTTTGCAGGTCGTTCCCGAGCCGGTGAAAACTCCGTCTTTTATCGAGATTGCAGAAAACGTAAACCGGCATGAACGGCGGCGGAAAATGCGCTTCGATCTTTTCGACCAACGCGCGGAAATACTCCGCCCGGAATTTAAATTGCAGCATTTCGAAATCGAATACCAGGGTCAAACCGTCATTCACAACTTCCCCGGCATACCTGCGGAGGACGCCGCGCCGCGCCGCAACCTCGCCGATGGTGAGAACTTCGCCGAACTCCCCAGTCAATTTTCGGAATTCCCTTGCCAGTTCAAATGACTCAGGCTGGTCCTGCGAGTGGACGGTCTTCTGGAAATACCCCGATGTGTCGTCTGGCGTTGGAACCAGTTTCCACGAGAAGGGATTGTCCCGAAACCCCGCATCCTTGTAGATGGTATTGAAGATATCGAGCCGGTAGCCGTCCACGCCCTTGGAGAGCCAGAAACGCGCGGTATCGAACATCGTCTGTTTGACTTCGGGATTGCGCCAGTTTAAATCCGGTTGAAAGGGCAGGAAACTTGCCCAGTAGAATTGCCCGCGCTCTTCGGCGTAATGCCAGCCCGAACCGCCGGTCATGCTGTGCCAGTTATTCGGCTTGTCTTTCCAGAGATACCAGTCTGCCTTGGGGTTGCCCCGCGAAGAGCGCGACTCAAGAAACCAGGGATGCTGGTCGGAGGTGTGATCCAGAACCAGGTCAAAGACAATGCGCATCCCGCGCCGATGCGTCTCTTCGATCAGTTGCAGGGCATCGTCCATGTTTCCAAATTCGGGGGCGATGGACAGGTAATCCGAAACGTCGTAACCGAAATCCTGCTGGGGCGAAGCGAAGAACGGCGAGACCCAGATCGTCTCGAAACCGAGGTCGCGCAGGTAATCCAGTTTTTGAATGACGCCTTGCAGGTCGCCGATCCCGTCGCCGTTTGAGTCCATGAACGAACGCGGATAGATTTGGTAGATCGTTGTTTTGTGATACCAGGGCAGCATTGCAGGGGTGGGAATCTTGTCGTGGTTATTCCGTCACTGACACGGCTTCGCAAAAGATGGGCTGGTTGTACACGACCAGGCAGTCTGCCAGAAGGTCTTCAAATTTCA
>JACPVD010000264.1 GCA_016191895.1 Chloroflexota bacterium
GAACCACCTCAGGGGTCTTGTCAGCGGCAGCAGCCGAGCCGCGCGCTTCAGAGTTTCGGGGAAGAATTTCGGGGAAGGTGCTACGAAGGAATCGACGAGCGAATCCGCGAACATCTGGTGACCGACGAAATCTCCATCGGCGATTACGTGCTGACAGGCGGCGAATTGCCCGCGCTGATTTTGATCGATGCAATTTCACGATTACTGCCCGATGTGCTTGGCGACCCCACCGGCGCGGAGGACGACTCGCATTCCATGGGATTGCTCGAATATCCGCATTACACCCGTCCACCCGAGTTTCGCGGATGGAAAGTCCCTGATGTATTGCTCACCGGCGCCCACGCAAGAATCGACAAATGGCGGCGCGAACAAGCCCTCGAGCGGACTTACAAAAAACGTCCCGATATGCTCGAGAAAACAGAACTCAGCAAGGACGATAAAAAGTTCCTGGATGGATTACGCAACACGTAACACGCACCGCATACCACGTACCACGTATCACGTATCACGTACCACCCCCGGAGGACTCCCATGTCATCGAGATTGAACTACGGCAAGACCTTCCTGCTCGGTTTTGGATTTTTCGGCTTAAGCGTGGTTTGGGGCGTGTATAACGCCTTTGTGCCGATCTTCCTCTCGGAAAAATTCGGCTTGGATATCCGCGTGGTTGGTTTCTTCATGACGCTGGATAACATCGCCGCCCTGTTGATTCAACCTCCCATCGGCGCATGGTCTGACCGGTTGCGCACGCCCATGGGACGCCGCATTCCCTTCCTGCTGATTGGCGCTCCCATTACAGCCGTTGCATTCGGGTTGATTCCGCTCCCTGCTGTGCTTCCATTGTTTGTAGCCTGCACCAGTACATTGCTATTAAGCGCGGCGTTTTGGCGTACGCCGGTCATCGCGCTCATGCCCGATATTACTCCTTCCGAATTTCGCTCACAGGCCAATGGAATCATTAATTTTATGGGCGGGTTTGGCACGATCGTGGCACTACAAACGGGCGGCATGTTATATAAGATGAGTCCCAACTTTCCCTTCTGGCTTGGCTCCACGCTGGTTTTGATTGCCGCGCTGGTCGTGTATCTCTTTATTGAAGAACCAAAGGAATATGAACAAACGCAGACACAACCCGGTTTGCTCGCCAGCCTGCGCGAAGTCGCCACCGACGCCGATAAAAGCGGATTGCGAATCCTGTTTGCGATCTTCTTCTGGTTTATCGGTTTCTCGGCGGTGGAAACCTTCTTCACCCTGTATGCAAAGAATCACCTCGGCCTGAACGAAGGCGACGGCGCGACATTGTTATCTGTCCTGCCTTTATTCTTCGTGCTCTTTGCAATTCCTTCGGGATTTATCGCCGGCAAAATCGGGCGGCGCATGACGATCTCGATCGGCTTGATCACCATCACCCTGATGCTGGTTTTGCTATACGTCACACCGGCAAAAGCGTTATTAACCGGCATTGCACCCCTGCCGTTGGTGGGCATCCCAATCGAAGAAGGCGGAACGCGCATGTTAACCCTCGCCGGTGTCCTGCTCATTCTCGGCGGAGTCGGCTGGGCTTGCATCAACATCAACTCCCTTCCCATGATCGTCGATTTGACCAGTGCGGCGCGCATCGGCACATTCACCGGGTTGTATTATCTTTTCTCCACGTTCTCGGCAATCATTGGGCCCAACGTGAATGGCTGGGCAATTCAACTCACGGGAAATAATTACAACATCATCATGTTGATCGCGCCGGTGTTCATGATGATCGCATTTTGGCTGATGCTTGGCGTGAAGCGCGGAGAGGCGGCGCAAGGATAAAGGATGAAGGATGAAAGTTGCAGGTTACAAGTTGCGGGTTACGAATTACGTATTACGTTTTGCGTGTTGCGTGTTGATGGCAGGTCTTGTCTCCTGCATGAGATCGCAGGATTGTTCGAGCGTGGAAATCTTTTGCGCCGGGTTGGTGACAGATACGCTTGGCATCGACGATAATGGGATGAATCGGGAAATATGGGCGGGCTTGCAGGAAGCCGTTGCAGGCGGGATCATCGACCACGCCGATTTTATCGAATCGGTCGATGCGCGGGATTACGATAAGAACATCGCTTATTTCGTCGAGCATGAATATGACGTGATCATCACTAACGGGATTGGAATGCGGGATGCGACGATTCGCGCCGCGGATTTATCTTCGCGCGATCTTTCCACGGGCGAGCCTGCTCCTGTTTTCATCGGCATGGATCAACCCTTTGAGGAATCTCGCCCAAACCTCATCTCCATTACCTTCCCCGAAGACCAGATGGGATTCGTCGCCGGGGCATTGGCCGCAAAACTATCGGAAACGGGAATTGTCGGTGGCGTGTGCGAGACCTCGGGCATCGACGCGATGTGGCGATATTGCGAGGGCTTCCGCGCCGGCGCGGAGTTTACCGACCCAACTATCAATGTGCAGGTGATCTATCGCGAAGATGAAGAACGCGAAAAATTGTTTATCGACGAGGAGTGGGGATATGCAATGGCGAAACGACTCATTAAGCGCGGCGCGGATGTGATCTTCGCAGCGGGCGGAGTCACTGGGCAGGGCGCGTTGCAGGCTGTGAATGATTTGTCGTTTGAAACCGGGATTCGCGTGTATGCCGTCGGCGCGGAGCAGGATCAGGGCGCGGTATTGGCAGGATCAGGATCGAGGGTGGTCACATCTGTTTTGGGAAGTGTCCGGCTTGAAGTCCAGAGGGCGATGCGCTTGTTACGGGAGGGAGAAAGCCCGGCGCCGGGATCCGGTCAAATCACGTTTATGCCGCTTAATGAGAAATTCCCGGAAAGTTGGACGCGGGAGCTGGAGATTTTGCTTGGACAGTTGCAAAACGGCGAGGTCGCCACGGGGGTGCCGGCGGAGAAGCCGTGAAAGTTGTCTGACATATTACATGAAAATTGCCAAATTTTGTACGGACTTGCACAACCCAAAATAAAGATTTATACTTGCAAGGTCGAAAGGCCGCGCTCAACAGGCCGGCCGAAATCCCCTACCTTTTCATGAGGAGAAGAAAAATGAAAAAGCTGTATGTTTTTATGGCGCTTTTGGTTGTCGCTTCGATGGCTCTTAGCGCGTGCGGCGGAGGCGCTCCGACCGCTGAAGACTGTTCGAAGGAAGACGTGTTCTGCGTGGGTCTCGTGACCGACGTGGGCAAGGTTAATGATAAGTCCTTCAACCAGTCGGCGTGGGAAGGCGTGCAACAGGCTCAGGCTGAAGGCAATGCGGATGTGGTTCAGTTCATCGAAACCGCCGACGCCAAAGACTACGCCAAGAACATTGCCCAGTTCGGCGATGCGGGTTACGATGTGATCGTGACCGTTGGTTTCGGTCTTGGTGAGGCTACCAATGCCGCCGCCGCGACCTACCCGAATGTCCGCTTCATCGGCGTGGATCAATTCAACGCCGAGACCGTTGCGGGTGTTTCTGGTTTGAACTTCCCTGAAGACAATGCTGGTTTCCTCGTTGGCGCGCTTGCCGCAGCCATGTCGGAGAGTCACAAGATCGGCGCCGTCTGCGGTACCGATGTGGTTCCTCCCGTATGGCGCTTTGGTGAAGGCTACAAGGCTGGCGCCGCCTATGCCGATGGCATGAATGGCACCACCACCGAAGTGTTCGTTGTGTATCACAGCGACGTGGGTTTCGATAAGACCTTTACCGATCCCGAGTGGGGCGCGACAACCGCCAAGTCCATGATGGATCAGGGCGCGGACGCGATCTTCGGTTGCGGCGGTTTGACCGGTAACGGCGCTGTCAGCGCGGCCGCCCAGGCTGGCAAATATGGCATTGGCGTGGATAAGGATCAATATTTCGAGTTAACCGATGCCGCTCCGCGCATGCTTTCCAGCGCGATCAAACTGATCACCCCTGGAGTTGCCAAATTGATCGCGGCGGCCAAAGCCGGTACGCTCGAGGACGGCAACGTGTTTGGCGATGCTGGTTATGCTCCCTACCACGATCTTGACTCCAGCGTTCCCGACGAAGGCAAGAAGATGATGGAAGAACTCAACAAGGGACTGCTCGACGGTTCGATCAAGACCAACGTTCCGCCGGTCAAGCCGTAGGTTTCTATAATGTCTGGAGTGCAAAGTCTCCGACTTTGCAACCAACGTCAGAGACGTTGGACTCCGGGAATTTTACAGCGGAAAGGAGGCGCGAGTCTCCTTTCCGTTTTTATTTGGTTTTGCAATGCATTTTCGAGCTTGCGAACGGCTTGTTTGATATAATCACCTCATAATTTACAGTTCGACTGGAGCAAAGGATGCAATCAGAAAAGCAATCGGGTTCGCTGACACGACAAATATTGCAATCCATTTCAGAGGCCAGTCTTGTTCCCTTTCTGGCGATTCTGACCGCGGTTATTGTTGGCGGCATCGTTATTTTGTTCGTGGGCGGGGATCCGATCCTTGCCTACCGGGGATTGCTTCAAGGTTCATTTGGTTCCACAAAAGCATTAAGCGAAACCGCCATTTGGGCCACGCCCTACATTTTCGCCGGGCTGGCGGTGGCGCTGGCCTTCAAAGGTGGCCTGTTCAACATCGGCGCGGAGGGGCAGCTCGCTGTGGGGGCGGTCGTTTCCGCATTGATCGGGTATGCCCTGCCGGAGTGGCTCGGCTTTGACGTGCCGGCCATCATCCATCTTCCGCTGGTTGTCGTCTTTGGCGTGATCATGGGCGGAGTTTGGGCGGGGATCGTGGGGGCGTTGAAGGCCTATACGGGCGGGCATGAAGTGATCAACACCATCATGATGAATTACATCGCGCTCAACACCACGTCTTTTTTGTTGAACGGCGTGATGAAGGATCGCAGTCCGACGAATGTGATCGCCCGCACCCCGTTGATTGCCGATAGCGCGCGCATCCCGCCGATCTTTGAGGGACTGCGCGTTCACTGGGGATTTGTCCTTGCGTTGTTGACGGCTTTCTTTATCTGGTGGCTGTTGACTAAAACCACACTGGGATTCCAAATCCGCACGGTGGGCTTGAATCCAGACGCGGCAAAATACGCCGGCATCAATGTCAAACGCATCGTCATCCTGACCATGGCGCTTTCCGGCATGTTGGCCGGGCTGGCGGGCGTCATCGAAGTGAGCGGGTTGAATTATCGCCACGAACTTGGCTTCTCCATTGGCTATGGATATGATGCGATCGCCATTGCTCTGCTTGGCAAGTCGCATCCGCTGGGGGTGGTGCTGGCCGCCATCCTGTTCGCCGCCATGCGCAACGGCGCGACGCGCATGCAGTTTCTCACGCAAATGCCGGTGGATTTAATATCCATGCTTCAGGCGTTCATCCTGTTGTTCGTTGCGGCGGACGCGATCATTCGCTACATTTATCGAATCAAATCCAAGGGCGAGCGAGTCGTCCTGACACGCGGCTGGGGAGGCTAGGAGAACCATGGACTGGAAACGTTTTGGATTCATCGCGCTGGTCGTGATCGTCCTTTTCAGCGCCGTCGTGATGATTGGGCAGGTGAAACAACCGCCGTTGTTGATCGTCACAAGCATGCTGGCGACAACCATCGCCGTTGCCACCCCGTTGACTCTCGGCGCGCTTTCCGGCGTGTATTGCGAGCGGGCTGGCGTGGTCAATATCGGTATTGAAGGCATGATGCTCTCATCCGCTTTCTTTGGCTGGCTCGGCTCCATCTACATGTTCCATATTTTCAAAATGAGCGCGGGGTTGAGCATTGCCCTGGGCGTATTCTTCGCGATCCTGACCGGGTTATTGATGGCATTACTTCACGCCGTGTTATCCATCACCTTCAAAGTGGACCAGATCATTGGCGGAACGGTGATCAACATCCTCGCCGTCGGGTTGACCGGTTTTTTGAATCGCCAGTTGTTCTTCGGCAAGGAAAGCGTCTTCGGCGGGTCTGTGCCGAGTTCCCCGGGCGTTTTGCCCACCATCCATATCCCGCTTACGGAAATAGTCGGCCCCATTTGCGGCGCCTCGGCATCCTGCCTCGAAAATCTAACGGCCATCAACCGTGTATTCGACCAGAAACCAATCGCCATGGGCGCGGTCCTTTTGGTGTTTTTCTCACACTTTCTCCTGTTCAATACCCGTTGGGGGTTGCGCACCCGCGCCGTTGGCGAACACCCGAAGGCGGCAGATACCGTCGGCATCTCGGTTACAAAAATGCGCTACGCCAACGTTCTCATCGGCGGCATGTTTGCCGGGCTGGCCGGCGCATACTTCACCATTGAATCGGTGCCATCCTTCGAGCCTCTGCTCACCAACGGGCGCGGATTCATTTCACTGGCTGCGATGATCTTCGGCAACTGGACTCCCATCGGCGCGTGGGCCGCAGCGCTGGTCTTTGGCGCATCGCAGGCCATGTTGATCAATATGCAAATTTTCCGCGACGTGATTCCCCCACAATGGGCGTTCCTTCAGGAATCCTACATTGTCGGCCTCACACCCTATATCCTGACCATGTTCATCCTGACCGGCATCATCGGCAGAACCACCCCGCCCGCCGCCGATGGCGTGCCATACGAAAAGTAGAGGCGGCCATGAATGAAAACATCGTTCTCGAGGCCAAAGGCATCACCAAACAATTCCCCGGCGTGCTTGCAAACGACAACGTCAACTTCGACCTGCGCAAAGGCGAAATTCACGCCCTGCTCGGCGAAAACGGCGCCGGCAAAAGCACTCTCATGAATCTGATCTACGGCCTGCATCACCCGGATAATGGCGAGATATTCGTCAACGGGAAGCCGGTCGCGATTCATTCCCCGAACGATTCCATCGCCGCCGGCATTGGCATGGTTCATCAGCACTTCATGTTGATACCCGTTTTTACGGTTGCAGAAAACGTAATGCTGGGAGACGAAGTGACAAAGCGCGGCTCGCTCGACCGTGCGACTGTTGCCGCGAAAATTAACGACATCTCCCGTCAATATGGTCTCGATGTCGCCCCGAATGCGATCGTTGGCGAGTTGCCGGTCGGCATTCAGCAACGAGTCGAGATCGTCAAGACCCTGTATCGCAACGCAGAGATCGTCATCCTCGATGAACCCACCGCCGTGCTTACCCCGCAGGAAGCCGAAGACCTTTTCCGTATCATGCGTGATCTCACCGCGCGCGGCGTTTCCATCATCTTCATCACCCACAAGTTGAAGGAAGTCCTCGCTGTATCGGATCGAATCACGGTCATGCGCGCGGGCCGGGTGATCAACACCGTCAATCCAGGCGAAACGAACGAAGCCGAACTGGCGAATATGATGGTCGGGCGGCAGGTCATTCTTACTGTCGATAAAAAGGATCGCGAAGCCGAAGGCGAAGTGCTCAACGTGGAGGAACTCTCTGTCCGCGACCAGCGTGACCTGGAGACGGTCCACAACGTCTCCTTCTCCGTCCGCGGCGGCGAAGTGCTTGGAATTGCCGGTGTGCAGGGTAACGGCCAGACCGAACTTTCGGAAGCGCTCACCGGCCTGAGGCACCCAACACATGGCAAAGTGGTTTTCGACGGAAAAGACGTCACCGGAAAACCTCCGCGTGTGATGACCGAAACCGGCCTTGCCCATATCCCGGAAGACCGCCAGCGCCACGGATTGGTGCTGGCCTACACCGTCGCCGATAATATGGCCTTGTGCGATTATTACCGCTTCCCATTCAGTCAGCGCGGCGTTTTACAGCCGAAAGCGCTCGATGAACATGCGCGCCAATTGATCAACGCCTTCGACGTGCGCACGCCTTCCCCCTTCGTCAGTGCGGGAAAATTATCGGGCGGGAACCAGCAAAAGGTCATTGTGGCCCGCGAGTTGAGTCGCGCCGTAAAACTCGTCATTGCGAACCAGCCCACGCGCGGGCTGGACGTCGGCTCGATCGAATACATCCACAACGAGATCATCAAAATGCGCGACCGCGGCGTGGCGGTGTTGCTCATCTCCGCGGAACTCGATGAGATTATGGCGCTCTCGGATCGGATCGCGGTGATGTATCGCGGCGAGATCGTTGCGGTTGTGGATGCAAAACAGACCACACGCGAACAACTCGGCCTGTGGATGGCCGGCGCTCATGCGGAAACCGCGCAATAGATCGACAGACGACCGTCGCGAACGATCAAGCGGCAGTTGCGTTGCCGTAGCGCGACTATCAAGTCGCGACTCAAAGACGGCATCGCAGAGCGCGTCGCGTTGCAGAATTTTCGCGGTCGCGAGTAAATTTCACTACCGTACAAGGAAACCCTAAAGGTCTCCTCTGCCTTCGTAAAATCCCAATTTGCCAGATAGACCTTTAGGGTTTTTGCGAGGGGAATGTGCGGTAGCAAAGTAAATTAGAATCAAGGAGTTTGAAAAAAATGAAGAAGTACGTATTTATATTGACCGCGCTCATGCTGATGATCGGCATGTCTGCTTGCGGAAAATCTACGGACGCAACCGAACCTGCGGCCAACGAACCGGCCGTGCCTGTGGATGGGGGAGCGACGGATAACCCCGCCGCACCGACCAATGTGCCGGGTACCCCATCCGATGGCGGAGACCTGGGCGGCGATGAAATGGCGGGTTTTGTTTTTGCCCCAATGCCCGGTGAATATGAGCCGCAGGTGGACGTGTGGGATTTCATCGGCACGCTCCGCGAGGAAGCCGATATTTCCGGCGACTTGCAAATCATCTCGGCCATGCCGGCCGGCACCACATGGGAAAGCGTGCTGGCCCACTATCAGGGGCAGGCCACAAACAACGGCTGGACCCTCTCCGGCACAAAGGAGATGACCACCTCGAAAGGTTCCATCGGCAATGTGGCGTTGTTTACGTATGGAAAATATAAAATCCTCCTGGTGTACTACCCCTTGAACAACGAAATTGTCATCATCCAAATTCAGGGCGAATAGAGCCGTTTCGATCCCCGCTTCACAGGTTGACCACACACAGCGCAAAATCACCCGGTTTTGCGCTGTGTTCTTTAATTTGAAAAGATACGTTTGCACGGCAACAAATACGGGAACAAACCAGCGCAGGGCGGCGTTAAGGGGAACGGTCTCTGGGTAGAGTCTCTCTTGCATCACAGACCGGAAGCAATGGCCGCGGCAGACAAAATATCACGCCATACCTGCGGTAAAATAGCATTGCAGTAAAGGAGAAACCATGAAACAAAAATTCCGCTTATTCAACTTATTGATCGTCGCCATCCTTCTCTTGAGTGCATGCAACCTGCCAGCGGACAATGCGGAAGACATCGCCAGCACCGCTGCCGCAGAAACGTTGAATGCCCTGCTCAGCGCCACCCCCCTTGTCACGATCGTGGTCAACACCCCCAACCCGACAGTGACGCTGGGTGCGCCCGCCACGTTGACTCCCATTCCCGCGCCTCTTTCGACCAATACGCCGATTGCCACTGCCACATCCAACTGTAATGTGGCGCAGTTCGTCACAGATGTAACCATCCCCGATGGGACGTTGATGACTTCCGGCCAGGCCTTCGTGAAGAAATGGCGCGTCAAAAACATCGGCTCCTGCGCATGGACGGGTTTCTCGCTGGTATTCGACAGCGGCGATTCGATGGGCGGCCCGGCCTCCAAGCCGATCAGCACCGTGAACCCCGGCCAGGAGATCGATCTCGAAGTAAACCTGACTGCGCCATCGACGCCAGGAACTTATCGCGGCTATTGGCGAATCGTCACAAACGGCAATGTCCTTGTGCCGATTGTCAGCGGACACCAGGGTAAATCTTTCTATGTGGATATCAAAGTGCAGGCGACCACCACCATCTCTCCCACCCTGACCTTTACCCCAACGCCTACCATTACATTGACCCCGACAACCTTCGTGTTCACGGTCACCAATGTCACCTTCAATGTCAGCGGCTCGTGTCCCAACTTCAACTACACGTTTAGCATTACCACAAACGGGCCGGGTACCGTCACCTTGCACCGGGTTTTCAGCGACGGTTCCGCGGATCCGCTTCCCGGCAGTTACGTTTTTAGCGCGGCGGGCACGCAAACCAGCCCGATCATCCCGCTTACCTTCAATACGCCCGGCAGCAGTTACTGGGTGGATGTGTACGTCGATTCTCCAAACAATAAACAGTTTGGGCGAGCGACCTTTACCTGCCCGTAGTTGGGAATCAATCGAGAAATTCAATCACGCGCCCGGCAAAACCGGGCGCGTTTGATTAACTCCCCTTACGCGGGGGTGCGTCGCACCAACCCGAAATAAATTCGTCTTACGAGTAGATTCGGCCGGTTTATTGGACACTCCGACCCGTTTGGTGCGACGCATATCATCCCCGCATGGGGACTGCGTAGGGTGAGTGATTAATTCCCCTTGCGCAGTACCGCGAGACCATGGTCTCGCCAGCGACGGGCGACATCGCAAAGCGTGTCGCGATACTGACAAACTGCATGACATCAGTTAACAGTATAATGATTGCGACGAAAGGATAAAAATGCTCAAACTAAGAACAAGCATCCCCGCCGCGCTGATCATTCTCTTCGCCATGTTCATCACCGCCTGCGGCGCGGATACCCCCACAGAACCGCCAAACGACTCGTTCATCCAAACCGCCGTCGCGCAGACGGTTGCCGCCCGACCCACAAATACAACCGCCCCCGTTTTACCGGAATTCACC
>JACPVD010000256.1 GCA_016191895.1 Chloroflexota bacterium
GGCTTAATTACGTTCATTGCCACAATTATTTTGCTGGCATGGTCATTAATTAGAAATAGCACCCCACAGAACTCCGTAGAAATGGCGACGCGAAATTCAGAAGGCGCTCCGCGCTCACCGTTTGCGGCTATCTTAGTTTGGGTGTTGTTGGTTCAGGCCATAAGTCAATTTGGATTTGGTGTTGGGAATTTATGGGGAGGGATGGACAGTCGACAGAATATTTCCAGAGCATTGGGATTGGAACTTGAACAAGGTTATACATTGATAAGGGCACAATATGCTTTTGTTGGAACAGGCATAATGTTGCTTGTAATGGCGCTTTCAGGCTGGTTATCAGACAAATTTAGTGAGCGCAAAATACTCGCCACAACTTTGTTGTTAACATGCGTTGGTGGCTTCTTACCGTTTTTGCTTCTTGGAAGTTTTAGAAGTCTACTTTCACAAGTACTTGTTGTTGGATTGTGTAGCACAATATTCTCTCCCCCGCTAAATTCCTTCTTGTCAAAGATTTTGCCTGAGAACAATAGAGGCTTAACGTACGGTATGTTCAGCGGAATAAGTAGTGTCCTGTTTGTATTGCTGTTATCAGTGCAAAACATGATTAGCGGTGAATATCAAAGGGCATTGTCGTTTGTGATTTTGCTTTTAATTGCTTTGACTCTTCTTGTTTGGTGGAAATTGAAATCGCAAGTTCAAAGTGAAAATCCAGTCACCGAAACTCCACAAGTTTAATTTCACAACACTAACTATCAGGCCTCCGAAGTCTGCGAGACTTCGGAGGCCTATGGTTACGGAGGAGTGACCAGCGGATGGGAAGCGGATAAGCGGATTCGGAATGTGCTATCCGCTTATCCGTTTAATATCCGTTGGTCATCGTTTGGCGAAGCCACCTTCGGCGGGTCTTAGGAGTCCGCGCGTGTTTACCTGTGTACGTGTTTACCTGTCTACTGTGGACACCGCGCGTCTGATAGGTTTTCCCGTTTCGATCCGCGTCCGCGCGGCGAGGCGTCCCGCATGGGGATGGAATCACCCGTGCTCGGACGAAGTCCATGCGGACTCGCGCCGTCAGGACGAAAAACCCCGACATCCAACGGCGGGGTTTCCAGTCTTTGGTTAGGCATAAACCAACTTGCCCTTTGGCACAGGGATTTCCCTGCCCAATTCGCGGGCGGTTTCAATCCACTCTTGCGCGATTTGCTCCACGTTGACAAGCGCTTCGTGATAGGTCGCGCCGTCCGCCATGCAGCCAGGCAATTCGGGGACTTCGGCGATGAAGGCCTCGTCTTCTGCGCTCCAGTAGAGGATTACTTCGTATTTAATCATTTTCACCTGCCAGTTTATATTTCACGATCAAGGTGCGAACCTGTTTTACCTGATAAGGTTTTGCCTTTGAGCCTTTCGGCTGTAAGTTGATGATTTCAATCACACCGTCTTTTGAGTAGATGTGATGACTGCCGCGTATTCTTTCCTGAAATCCAAGTCCGTCCAGTAATTGACGCAAATCATCGAAGTCAATGTTCGCGTCGGAAACTCCGCGCAAAACTTTTTCGAGGGTTTTGTCGAACTTGGTCATGCCACAATTATAAACCACCTGAGACGCCTGTTTTCAATGAACTCGACACAACAGACCCATCTTGACAGATGAATAAAACATTCATATAATATGAACTAAAGGTTCATATTATGCCATACTCAGATTGGACAAACTTCCAACCCCACATTCTCCAACTCGAAGAGGCAGGCAAGGTCACTCGTACCTTCCGCCGCCTCGACCCTGAACGCCAGCAGGCGGTTATCAATGCCATTCTGGAGGAGGCAACCGAAAAGGGTCCCGCGTCGCTCAACATAAAAGAGATCGCGCGGCGGGCGGGCGTTTCGGTTGGCTCGCTTTATCAGTACTTCCCCAACCGCGAGGGGTTGCTGGACTTCGCCATCGAGTTGTGTGTTCGATTCACGATCGGCATGTTTCAGGAATTCCGTCCCATGTTAGCCGCGATGCCGTTGAAGGAGGCGTTGAACGCCTATCTGATGGGAGGTTTGGAATGGGGGCAAACCGAAATGGGACTGGTTCGTTTCTTCGGGAGAGCCGCCTATCAGGGCGACCCCGATTTGGCTGAGCGCGTGGTGCGTCCGATAGCCACGGTCATGCGCGAGACCTTGCAGGAGATTCTGGCGCAAGCCCAGGCGCGCGGAGAAATTAAATCCAGCGTGGATATCGAGCAGGCAACGCGGATTGTCAACGGTTTGATTATCGTCGTCAGCGACAGCCAACTGCTCCCCTACTTGAATAATTATTTTCAGATCAGCGACTATAACAATTCACCTGAACAAATAATTGGTTCGATGATCGAATTCATCCTGCACGGAATCAACATGGAGGCAAAATGACGGTTGTTCTTGAGACCCGTTCCCTCACAAAACGCTACGGCTCGCTGACCGCCGTCCAGGATTTGTCGCTGGAAGTCAACGAGGGCGAAGTCTTCGGCCTGCTCGGACCGAACGGCGCAGGCAAGACCACCTCGATTAGCATGATGTGCGGACTGCTCCGCCCCGACGCGGGACAAGTCATCATCCACGGCAAACCCATCACGGACGGCGACGCGGATGTCCGCACGCGCGTCGGCGTCTGTCCGCAAAACATCGTCTTGTGGGGACAGTTGACTTGTCTCGAGCAAATGGTTTTCATCGGGGAAATGTACGGGATGAAGCGAAAGTCCGTCACACAGCGCAGTGAGCAATTATTGAAAGAACTCGATCTCACCGAGAAACGTGACAAGCGGGCGCGCACGCTTTCGGGCGGAATGCAACGAAGATTGAATCTCGCGATGGCGCTCGTCCACGACCCCGAAATTTTGGTGCTCGACGAACCCGAAGCGGGACTCGATCCGCAGAGCCGCGTGCTGGTGCGCGAGTACGTCAAGTCGCTGGCGCGGCGCAAGACCATCATCCTCACCACCCACAACATGGACGAGGCCGAGCGCATGGCCGACCGCGTCGCGATCATTGACCACGGCAAACTGCTCACGCTCGATACGCCCGAGGCGCTGAAACGAACTGTCGGCGAGGGGGATGTCCTCGAAATAGAAACCGCTAACGGGTCAGAAAGAAGCGCACTGTCAGCCGTTGAAAAAATCGCACCGCAGGTTTCGTCCACGAATCACACGCTGGTCATCCGCGCCCGCGGCGTGGTCGAACTCCTGCCCGCCATCCTCGACGCGCTCCGTTCGGTGGACGCCCATCCTGGCGAAGTCCGCCTGCGCGCCAACTCGCTCGAAGACGTTTTCATTTCACTCACGGGAAGGAGACTGCGCGAATGAGAGCCATCACCGTTTTTCGCAAGACCCTGCGCGAAATGTCCCGCGATGCCTGGATGCTGGGGCTGACCCTCGCCTTCGCGCCGTTCTTCGTCCTGCTTTATTATTTGATCACCGCGGGCGGCTCGACAACGTACACCATTTTGACAATCAACAACGACGCGGGATTTCAACTTGCGGACGGAACCACGCTTCACGCGGGACGTGAGGCGGTCGCGGCCCTCACGAGCGTTACCTACGCTGACGGCCAGCCGCTCCTCAAATCCGTCCCCGCCGCGGACCTCGCCGAGGCCGAACCGATTCTCCGCGACCGCGGCGCGGCGGCCTTCATCCTCATCCCCGAAAATTTCTCACAGGCCCTCGCCGCGCTCCAAAGCGGCGACCGTTCGGTGACGACTAAAATTATTTTCGGCGGCGATGTGTCTAACCCGTATTACATGGTCGGCGTGAATCTGAGTCTCACCGCCATTGACGGTTACGTGATGCAAGCCACGGGACAGCAACCGCTGATCGGGTATATCGGAAAACCGCTGGAC
>JACPVD010000257.1 GCA_016191895.1 Chloroflexota bacterium
TCGCGAGGATGAATCCAGCACGTATAAATTGCCGCCGTCCATCACAAAAGCGGTCACGCGCCCCCAGTTGGTGTCGGGTGGCGGAAGGGGAACGGCATAAGGAACCTGGTTTGGCGCGCAATACAACAAGTTACCGGCCGCGTCCATGCCGAGCATGGTGGCGTTGATCGGGTTGAGTATGGGCATGGCAAGGATATCCACCAGCGGGCCGACCGTGTAATCGCCGTAAATGCCCGGCTTGCAATTGAATGTGGCGTCCACTTCAAAACCGTAGCCGCTACCGGCCGGCCTTGCGCGAAGCGCCTCGCCGCTGACGGCGTTGAGCATATAAAGATCGGATTCGCTTGCGGCCATGCGGCTGATGTCGATGCCGAGGTTGGCGGGAAACGCGGAATTGAATTGCAGGCGCGTGATGCCCAGCAGCGTATCGAGATTGGCTTCGGCTTCCTGGCGCAGGAGAATGGTCTCGGATGTGGGACGATAGATTTCCTCGGCTTTGTCCACGTTGAACAAAACGTTTTCCCACGATTCGCGCTGTTCCACCGGGCTGGGGAGTTTCGCCGCCTGCGCGCTCATCTCCTTTGCAACTTGCAGGTAGGCTTCATATTGTGGGTTGCGCCCATATTTTGAATACATCACAAACCCCGTCACCACCACAATCAGTGGGATGACAATGGCAATGGCAAGCATGAGGAATCCCGGCGAGGCCGCGTCGCTGGTTTCGGAATTTGGCAGTAATCGCGGAAGAAATCGTCCGATTTTCTCTCCGAATGTTTGGTTGATTCGGCGCGTGGATTGAATTCCGCTGGCGATGGCTTTTGCAGCCTTGCGCGTTTGCTCGGAGGGTTCGCGTGGCGCTTCAGGTTGTTTTTCCGGCTCGATGATTTTTTCGGTTTCAGGCGCGCTGTTTTCGCCTGTCGATTCGCCTTCGGTGGGTTGCGATGTGGGTTGAATTCTCGGAATGGATGCGGGAAAGTCGCGCCCGGGTGAGTTCGCCCTGAGAGGAGACGAAGGGCTGGAAAAAGCGTCGTCTTGTTGCGGCGGAATTGCGTATGCGGATGGCTGGACAAGATGCGCTGTCGGCGTTGAAGACAATTCTTTGGAAGCGGGAGAACTTTCAGTGACGGTTGGCTGAGTCGCTATCGGGGAGGCGGGAGTCGTCGAAACGGAATCAGGTTGAGGGGTCGGGGTGGATGCGGGAACTTCATCCTGTTTTTCTTCTTTCGATTCCATGATCCCGCTCAACAGATTGAAAACGCCGGCGCCTTCGGTTGCTTGCATTAACACCGCATTGAGATCGGCACTGGTTAATGTCATCAGGCGGCGGCGGGTGGCATCCAATGAAGAGGGAACGGGATCGTTGAGCGTGACATCCCATGCGCTGGGGGCGCGCCCGAAAAAGAGCAGGCGATCCCCGGCTTGCAGATCGACCTGCGCATAATGAACGTTTGTGGTTTGATTTGCGCCCAATCCCTTGCCTGATACCGCAGGCTCGTGAATATGCTTCATGTCATGCGGACCGAACCAGTACGCATGCATCGGGCCGCACAACGCAAAGGTGCATTGCCTATCGCGCAGGGATGCAAGCGTAAGCCAGCCGATGACATACTGGCCTTGCGCGGTGGTCGCCATATTGCGCTCGAGCAATGTTTTGTTTACCTGATCGGCGGCGGCGCGTAACGCGCTGGTGAGCGCGCGCGGCGTTTGATAAAACGCCTTTGCCGCATCCTGCGCCACCTGCATGTATTCGCTGGTGGAAAATGTGGAATTGCCCGCGAGCAAAAGATAAACGATCAGGCGGTCTTTTTCGCGGCCGTGTGCGGGACGCGGCGGGGGAGTAAGCGCGATCAACCCGGGCAGGCTGGCGATTTCCTTGCCGCTGATTCGATAGAGGGGTGCGAGGGTAAGGTCGAGGGTCATGTAAGAAAAAACCTTGCGTCCATGTCAAACACGAAAGATTTTGGTTCTTCTGTTTCGGCGTGAAAACTTTTACCACAGACGGTCACGACACTTGCACAACAGGCAAGTGCGGGTGAGGTACACAAAGGGTTCCTTTTGGGTTTGTTCCCTTTGTGACTCTTTGTCTCCTTTGTGGTTGAACAATCTCATCATCATTATACTGGTAAAATTCGGCGGCCATGAAATATACCCTTCACGAAGATTTTTCAGAACTGAACGCGCAGGAGTGGAACGACCTGTTGAAAGATTCGGTCAGTGACACTCCTTTTTTGCGTTACGAATATCAACACGCATGGTGGGAGCATCGCGGCGGCGGCGAATGGAAAAACGCGCAACTGGTTTTGGTCAGCGCGCGCGACGATGAAAAACTCATCGGCATTGCCCCGCTGTTCATTTCGGAGTACGACGGCCAATCCGCGCTCCTGCTGATCGGCAGCATCGAAATATCGGATTATCTGGACGTGATCGTGCGGGCGGACGATCATGCGCGATTTGTTTCGGGACTGTTGGATTTTCTCGCCTCAAACATACCCGACAATTGGTCTGCCGTCGATTGGTATAACCTTCCCGATTCTTCCCCTACTCTTGCCACCCTGAATATTGAATCTGCAAATCGCGGCTGGACTCACCACGAAGAAAACTACCGCCCAACTCCGCGCATCGCGCTGAATGGCGACTTTGATGAATACCTCTCGCGCGTGGAAAAGAAACAACGCCACGAGATCCGCCGCAAGATGCGCCGCGCCGGAGAGAGCGGACGCGGAGTGCGCTGGTATATCTCAAACATGGCCGATGTCGAATCTGAAATCGATTCCTTCCTCAGCCTGATGGAACAGGATTCAGGCAAGGCGGGCTTTTTGCATGATTCGATGCGGGCGCAAATACGGGCTGTCATCCATGCCGCGCACGAGAATGGCTGGCTCTGGCTGGCCTTCCTCGAAGCCGACGGCCGGCGCATTGCGGCCAATCTCAACTTTGATTACAACAATAAATTATGGGGCTATAACGCCGGGGTCGACCGCGCTTTTATGGATCTGTCCCCGGGCTGGGTGCTGCTCGGTCACGTTTTGCAATGGGCGTGTGAAAACGGGCGTGCCGAATTCGACTTCATGCGCGGCGACGAGGAATATAAATACCGTTTCGGCGCGGTCGATCGACATGTGATGCGCGTGAAAGCGACGCGCGGGTAGCGATTCACGCGCTTGATTTCAAGGCGCGGCACGTTTGATCGCCCAGCGGTTGAAGTTGATAGTTTCCCAAACAGGCGGGAATTAAGGCCGTTTGAAATTTTTCCAGAATCAAGATTTCCTCCCCGGCTTGCAGGCGGGCTTTTCCGGAGATCACGGTTACA
>JACPVD010000260.1 GCA_016191895.1 Chloroflexota bacterium
ACCGGCCTCAAAGGCACAAAAGCAAGCGACGCAAAGAAGATCGAAGCGCTCATCTTCGGCACGCTCGAAACCCTCGTCCGCGAAGGGATCGACCCCGATATGGTCGCCGCCTCCATCAACACGCTCGAATTCAACCTGCGCGAAAACAATACCGGCGCCTTCCCGCGCGGCATCGCCATCATGCTCCGCGCCCTCACCACCTGGCTTCACGAAGATGACCCGTTCAAACTGCTCGCCTTTGAATCGCCTCTCAACGAAATCAAAACGCGACTCGCATCCGACAAACGTTACTTCGAAAACTTGATCAAGACTCATTTACTGGAGAACGTCCACCGCACGACCCTGCGCTTCAAACCGGACCCGGAACTGGGCCGCCGTTTCGAAGAGGAGGAGACTACCCGGTTGGATACCATTCGCGAATCGATGAGCGCGGCAGAATTAAAGGAGTGCGTAAAAAATACCAAACGCCTCAAGGAATTGCAGGAGACCCCCAATTCACCCGAAGCGCTGGCAACGATGCCCTTCCTTCAACTCTCTGATCTGGAAAAGGAAAACAAGATCGTTCCCATCGAACAGATTCAGGTGCAGGATACCACCGTGTTGTATCACGACCTGTTTACGAACGGCATCGTCTACCTCGATCTCGCCTTTGACATGAATGCGCTTCCCAAAGAATTGCTTCCACTCACAGAGATATTCGCCAAATGCCTCACCGAAATGGGCACAACGGAATATGACTATGTCAAACTCTCGCAACGAATCGGAAAAAGCACGGGCGGAATCTACGGCAATTCGGTCAGCGCGACAGTTCGAGGGTCGAGAGAGACCGTCAGCAAGTTAATGGTGCGCGGTAAATCCACAGTCGGGCAGTCCGGCGAATTGTTGAACATCCTCAAAGATATCCTGCTCAACACAAACTTCGACAACCGCGAACGACTCAAGCAGATCGTGCTGGAGGAAAAGTCCGGGCTTGAGTCGTCCATCGTCCCGCGCGGACATATCTTCGCAAACCAGCGCGTGAGGGCGCAATTCGGCGGCGCAGGCTGGGTCAGCGACCAGACTCACGGCATCGGCTATCTTTTTGCCCTGCGCCAACTTGCAAAAGACATCGATAAAAAATGGGACGAGGTTCTGCAAAAACTCGAGACCATGCGAAACCTGCTTATCAACGGGAAGGCCATGCTCTGCAATGTGACGCTCGACTCGGAACATTGGAAATCGTTCAGGCCGCATTTCGAAAATTTCATCTTTGCGATTCCCGAAAAGGACCTTCGACCTTCGACCTTTGATATTAAACCTGCCATCCAAAAAGAAGGTTTGACAATTCCGGCACAAGTCAACTACGTGGGCAAGGCCGCAAACCTGTACGACCTCGGCTACGAATTCGACGGCTCCGCGGAAGTGATCACCGGCTACTTGCGCATGGCCTATCTCTGGGAAAAGGTGCGCGTGCAGGGCGGCGCGTATGGTGGCTTCTGCGTCTTCGACAGCAACTCCGGGGTATTTTCCTTTCTCTCCTATCGCGATCCCAACCTCGACGCCACGTTAAAAAATTACGACGGCGCCGCCAATTACCTGAAACATCTCGACGCGAAATCATTGAGCGACGGCGAACTCACCAAAGCCATCATTGCCGCCATCGGCGACATGGACTCGTATCAACTTCCCGATGCTAAAGGCTATTCATCCATGCTACGCTATCTCACCGGCCGCACCGATGAAATCCGCCAAAAGGAACGCGATGAGATTCTCTCCACCAACGGCGAGGACTTTATTGCCTTCGGCGAAGTATTGGAAAAAGCGATCAAATCCGAAGCCGTTGCCGTCATCGGTTCACAGGCCGCCATCGAAGCCTCGAAAGCCGGGTTAAAGGCGACAAAGGTTTTATGACTCGTAGCGCAGCAAGTTGAACCAGGTTAGCGCCGAGCCAGAAAATCAAGTAGGTTGAAATGAAACTTGTAACCGTGTCCCAGATGCGGGCGATCGAACAAGAAGCCGACGCAAACGGCCTTTCCTATGTCGAAATGATGGAAAACGCAGGCCGCGGACTTGCGGAGATCATCAACGAGATAGCAGAATTCAATGCGTGGGACGAAGCGCTTGGTCTCGTTGGCCCCGGCAATAATGGCGGCGATACGCTCGTCGCATTGACTCATCTTGCGGAGGCTGGCTGGCAAGCCCGCGCTTACATTCTCAGGCGAAAACGGGATGATGCGTTAGTCGCCCGCCTGTTGGACGCCGGCGGGGAAGTGACCTATGCCGAGAGCGACGGCAATTTTTCCGCGCTCGCATCCTGTTTTGAATCCGTCGACGTTTTACTCGATGGTTTGCTTGGCACCGGAATAAAACTTCCGCTCAAAACGGAAATTTCCCGCGTGTTGGAGCGATCGCTTTTCATTATGGCGGATATGGAAGGGCGGCCTTTTGTAGTTGCAGTGGATTGTCCCTCCGGCGTGGATTGCGACTCCGGCGAGGTTGCGCTCGAATGTATTCCTGCGGATCTGACTGTTACGATGGCCGCAGTCAAACGCGGACTGCTTAAGCTTCCCGCTTTCGAATTTGTCGGCGATTTGACCGCCGTTGACATCGGCCTGCCCGATGACCTTCCCGCCTTTGCCGAATTAAGAACTGAAGTCGCGGATCATGGCCTTGTTGCCGGCCTCCTGCCTGACCGCGATCTCGACTCGCATAAAGGGACTTTTGGTACTGCATTAATAGCCGCCGGCTCGCTGACGTATACCGGCGCGGCATTCCTAGCTGGTTCTGCGGCGTATCGTTCCGGTGCGGGACTCGTTACTTTGGCCGTGCCTGAGCCTTTGCACGCAGTTCTTGCCGGGCAACTCCCCGAGGCCACATGGATTTTGCTTCCACATGAATCAGGCTTCATTTCGGAAACGGCTTCTAAAATTTTGTTGGATAACCTCAGCCGCGCCACCACTTTTCTTCTCGGCCCCGGCCTCGGCAATTCCGCTTCGACCGAAAAATTTGTCGAGGATGTGATCTCCGCTGTAAAACTTCCGACAGTAATCGACGCCGATGGCCTTCGTCACCTGGCGCGGATTCCGAACTGGCACAAAAAGTTATCCGCCTTTGCTGTGCTGACGCCGCACCCCGGCGAAATGTCTGTGCTGACGGGGCTTTCAAAAGATGAGACACAGAACAATCGTGAGGGGATTGCGCTCAAATACGCAAAAGAATGGGGACACGTCGTCGTACTGAAAGGCGCATTTACCGTAATTGCCTCGCCTGATGGGCACATGACGGTCATCCCTGTTGGAACACCCGCCCTCGCTCATGCCGGCACCGGCGATGTGCTTGCCGGGCTGATCGTCGGCCTCCGCGCGCAAGGACTCGACGCCTACGACTCCGCTGTTGCCGGAGCCTACATCCACGCCCGCGCCGGCATCCTCGCCGCGGAAGATTTGGGCACAACAGCGTCCGTCCTTGCAAGCGATGTGTTGAACAACATTCCAGATGCGATCAGCGGGTTGGAATAGATATTTGAGTTGCTCTTCCTATCAACGATATCGCGAATTTCACAGGCTGGTTTTGTGGGAACTATCCCCGCTTCATGGGCATGAGTGCGCAAATTCTTTGGTTGCCGTCAAAAAGCACAATGGGGTCGTTTGGCTTGTTGGCGCGAAAATAGAGCCTGAAGTTGAATTTCAAGGTAAGCAAAAAGTCCACATACTTTCCATTGAGAAGCAGATCGCGCGGGCCGGCGTAATGTTGCCCGCTTTGTTCTTTGATGAGACCTTCGATGCCGAAATAGTGTTCGGCTGGCCAATCCAGAACTCGTAGAAAGGTCTCTGCTGGTATGGTTTTTTCCGGGAGGTGCTCATTCGGTTGCAGAAACGTTGTATCAAGAATGATGTGTCCATCCGTGGCAAAATGCGTGCCGTCTGGCAGGGCGCAGGTGGCCGCCCATTTGATATTTGTCGCAGGGATGCTTTTAACGTCGAGAGGCTTGTAGCCCGCGCGGTCATATTCAATGAACGCCGCGCAGCGTTGGCATTGAGTGATTCCCGCCTCCCGTATCATGTTTCTCAATGGCCCGTTGCAGATTGGGCAATCGGGAAAATCAGGTTGAGTCATCGGCTTCCTCGTTTTATATCCATCGGTTGATTACCTTACACTCTTAAAATCGTGACACAGACCGCGAAACGCGCTGACCCGTGCGCTGCCCGCATCCCAGAGAACCAAAAAATCTGCATCCATCTGCATTTTTTTGCGTCCAAAAAACAAAGCGTAAGGGTATCAAAAAACGCCCCTCAAAAGAGAGGCGTTTCCTGTTTTCCAAGTCTAGCTATTCATAAACTCTTCCAGCGCATCCTTGCTGATTCGGTATGCCTTGCCGACTTTCTTGGCCTTCAGGCTTTTATCCTTGATGGCTTCGAGGATGTCATCTTCGGTCACTTTCATGAACTGCGCCGCTTCAGCGGGAGTCATGATGTCGGGCATCTTCGAGCCGGCGGCCCCGGCGCCCGCGCCGGTGTTCTGCATACCGCCCTGCAAGGCCTGTCCCATCAAATTGCCGATGCCCATTCCAGCGCCGATTCCAGCCGTGAGGCCGGCGCCGCCGCTTTGGTTGTTGGCCGCTTCGCGCATCGCATCCGCCGCCTGCAACTGGGAGTAGGTCGCCACATCGAGGTAGCCCGCATCGCGCAATTCCTGCGCCGACTTCTGGGTAGGCTTGAGGCTTCCGATGTAAAAGGTCTTGAGGGTTAATCCCATCGCGTCGAAATCATCCTTCGTCTTTGCGCGAACGGCCGAGCCTAATTCTTCGATCATGCCGCTAAGCTTCGTCCCGAGGTTAGGGGTTTCGCCAAGCACATCCCCAAGTTTGGAAACCAACATTGTCTTAAGGCGTTCTTCGATCTCCGAGGTGTGATAACTTCCCGTCGTGCCGACGATCTGCGTGACGAACTGTTGCGGATCTTTCACCTGAAACGAGAACGTCCCAAAGCCCTGCAGGAAGAACCATCCCAACCCCACGCCGGGCGTCTGGATGATGATCGGCTGCGCCGTGCCCCATTTCATGTTCGCAAATTCCTTCATCGACACGAAGTACACTTCCGCCGGGAACGGCGTGCGGTCGTTGATGGCCTTGCCGATGAAATCGATCAATTTCGGGATGTTCGCGGTGGCGATGGTGTGCCGACCCGCCTTGAACACATCCAGCGCGTTGCCGTCGCGGAAGAACACCGCCGCCTGGCTCTCGCGCACGATCACCTGCGAGCCGATGCGGTAATCGCCAATCCCCGATTCGGGAAAGCGGTGTACGATCTCGTTCTTCATTTCGTTCGGGTATTCAATGACATCAAAAATCCTGGCCATGTTTATCTCCTTTTGGTTTCTCGCTCAAATTATAGTCCAATTTTTCTACAACCTTTTTACGAATTCCGCCCCCCAAACGTTTCATGCTTCGAGGGAAAGAATCCGCCTGAAAAGCTTTTCTTCATCCCAATCAGCGCAACCCGCCCACCTGCAACCTGATCCCGTTTTCGGGGCCTTTTCGGAGTCTGTAAACTCTACTTGCAGACATCCCGAAGTAGAACTTCGGGGCTCCGCTACCGGCTCATCGACTTTCCCGTCCCCTTATCGCGCAGCATCATCACCTCGGCCATGGTGCTGACTGCAATTTCCTCCGGCGTTTCGGCCTGCAACTCCAACCCCATCGGCGAGCGGACTTTGGCGATCTTCGCCTCCGCTATGCCTTTCTTTTTTAGCGCTTTGACCGTCGTTGCCCAGCGCCGCTTCGAGCCGATGACTCCGATATACGCGGCGGCAGAATCAAGCAACGGGGAGAGTCCCGCCGCATCGACGGCTGATCCCCTTGTCGTTAAGATCAGAACCGTTCGTTTGTCGATTGAAATATGATTCGGGAGGTCGTCCATTTTAACCGGGTAGTAGGCATCCGCGCCGGGAGTCGTCTCTTCATTGCAAAACTCCGCGCGGTCATCGCTGACGGCGACTCGATACCCAAGCCATTTCGCAAGATGAACAACCGCCTTGCCCACATGCCCCGCGCCAATGACGACGAGAAGCGGGGGAGGAAGAATGGGTTCCACAAACACCTCCACCTGACCGCCGCACACACCGGGATCGCCACGCGAGGGATCGGCCATGTTGTAATGCAAAAGCCGCGGCTGGCCGTCGCTGATCGCCATCCACGCTTCATCGAGCACGCGATGCTCGAGGTCGCCGCCGCCGACCGTGCCGATAAAATGCCCGTCGGGATAGACGAGCATTTTGCTTCCGACATGTCTTGGCGTGGAGCCTTCGCTGCTTGTCACCGTGCAAAGCGCGGCAGAGCCGTTATTCTTTTCGAGTTCTGACAGGGCTTGATAAATGGAATTCACTGGGCGCTTCCAAAAAAAAGTTACGCTATTTCCTTGGCGGCAACCCGCGTGCGAATCGCTTCGACCAAAATATGAACGTATTCCATTCCTTTTTTGGAAGGGTTTTTTCCATAATGCTTCCAGCGCCGCGACTCGAAGAAGAGGCAGGTTCGCAGGTCGGTGAGCGATTGCGTGGGTTCCTTGTTTTCGCGAAATAATTTTACGCCCCGTTCGGCGACTTCGCGGCATTTCTTGAAGGAGCCCCAATGTTTGTAGCCGTTAAAGGTTAGTGCGAAGAGTTCGATCTTTTTCCAGCTCGCGCGCTGGCTGGGGATGTCTTTTTCGATCAATTGGGAATTTGGGATTTTGTCCATGGTTTCTTTCGGTTGGTTTGCGCGCTTAACGCATGTGCGGCGGGGGTAGAGGGTGCGTCGCACTTGCTTCAACAGAACAATCTAATCGAACAGATTCGTCTGATTTACGAGACTCGGTTGCCCGCCTGGTCTCCCATTCGGGGGTGATATACGACGCGCTGTTACAAAAGTTTTTTGATGGCGTTCTTGTGGAGAGGCAGGTCATCTTGAATCGTGTTCCAAACACTGGCAAGGTTAACGCGGAAACTTTCGGGGATAATTCTGTTGCGGGTTTCGGCCAGGTTCGACCAGGGCAGGGACGGGTGCTCGTTTTGATAATCTGCGGAAATGCAATTTGCCGCCTCACTGACGATCTCGATCTG
Organism: Chloroflexota bacterium; assembly: GCA_016191895.1. Classification (GTDB taxonomy): domain Bacteria; phylum Chloroflexota; class Anaerolineae; order Anaerolineales; family Villigracilaceae; genus Villigracilis. The sequence goes on from JACPVD010000260.1 coordinate 7,078, forward strand.
GCGCACAACGGCGTCCTGTACCATGGTGCGGGACATGAACTCGCTTTCTGACATGCCCCTGATGTAGCGTTCGATCTGTTCCAATGCGGCGATGATGTGATTCAAATAGAGAGCGTCATCCTTGTTCATAAATCGCCGCCTTTCCATTTGTGGGACGGGAATTGTTTACTGGTCTTGCGTGTTTAATCATCTGTTCATTGTACCGTAATAAACGCTATGTGGCGGACGGCGGTTCTTAGATTTTTATATGCTCTTCGATCTCGTCCATGGTTTGCGTGAATGATTTCTCCAGGTCAATGTCGTGCGCATGCGCAAGGACGATGATCGACCATAGGCAATCGGCAAGTTCATGTTCCAGTTTTTGCCTGCTGTCGGGTATCTTTCGCCTGCCGCTTTGCGCCATGACCAGTTTGGCAAGGTCGCCCACATCGCCGACAAAACCGAGGGCTATCTCCTCGTTCGTCCATGATGCGCCGTAAAGTTCCTTCTCCTTCCTCTCATATCCTTTGCGAATGGCGATGGCTCTATCGATGATTGCTTGAAGTTTCATTTGCGTTTCATGTCCTTCTACTCGGTGAGCGAGAGGCGAACCGTCAGGACGAAGGCCTTCGCGCTGAGCGTAGTCGAAGCGCAGACGCGTAAGGCCAGACATCAACTTTCCAACAACCCCAGCACCGCCGGTAGCAATTGTTTCTTTCTCGAAACCACGCCTTGCGCGTCGCGGGTTCCGTCGGCGAGAGGCGGGTAGGGGAGGTCATCTAAAATGGACGGGGCGTTGGATGTGATGATCAACCGGCTGGAGCCTCGAACAATGTCGGTGACGAGCAGCATGGCAAAGTCGAGTCCGCGTTTGTCGCGCAGGTCGTTGAGCGCGGATTGAAGCGGGGAGAGATGTTCGGTGAGTTGCAGGATGTCGGTCACTTCGGCCTGGGCCACCGCGAATTTGAATCCACCGCCTTCAAAAGGTTTGATGTCGGTGCTGACCACATCCTTTGGGTCTCGGTTGGAGAGTCCGGCGCCGGCGCTGAGGACGGATTTCCCATACGATTCAATCGTCTCGCCTTTAAGCGGACTCCCGCCCACAAATGCCCATCGCGACAAGCGTTCCGCGGCGGCTTTATCGCGGGCTGTTGTTGTCGGGGATGTGAGAATCAACGTATCTGATACCAGCCCGGCAAGAAGTGTGGCGGCCAGAGCCGGAGGCATGGACAGCCCCGCTTCAGCGGTCATCTCCGCCACCAGCGTGGAAGTCGAACCGACCACGTCCACCGTGAAGCGAATCGGTTGACGAGTATATGGGTTGCCAAGCCGGTGATGATCGAGGATCTCCAGAAGCTCCGCTTCTTCGAGCGCGGCGATCGCCTGTTTGGGTTCGTTGTGATCGACGAGGACGATCTTCAAGCGCGGAGGATTCATCACTTCGCGCTGGCTTGCAATACCAACGTAAACGCCGTGTTCATCAACGACCCAATAATCGTTGATCTCGTCGCGCAGGATTTTATTCAACGAATCGCGGATGTGCGCATTCGCCGCATACTTCGGGACGGTGGTATCCGCCGCGTCTTTGCACGGCGCAGACATCATCTCGCGGACGGTGGTATCGCCGGGGCGCGGGCCAAGCGTCTCGCTGAAATATTTGAACAGACTCATGCCGTTGATAATGCCAAACGGCTTGCCGTCTTCATGGATGATGGGCGCGACGCCGCCGGTTTTGCTGGCGAGAGTCCACGCGAGGCCGAGTTGGGAATCGGGGTGAATAGTATCCAGCCGCCGCATCACCGATTCAAAGCGCGGCGATGCATCGGTGAGTAGGACGGGCGTATCCATCCCATTTGTTTTCAGCACCCATGCAGTTTGCGCGTTCAATGCCCCGGCGCGCGCGGCAATAGTGTTTGATCCGTCGCGTTCGCGCAACAGCCAGGCATATCCCATGGCCGAGGCGATGGAGTCGGTGTCGGGGTTGACATGTCCGATGACGTAGATTGAGTCAGGCATTATTTAAGTCCAGGAAATTTACGCGAGAACTTGCGGATGGATTTGGCCACATTGAATGCTTCTTTAGCATCCGCCATTTCGAGATATTCGGCGTCATATCGCGCCCTGACTGCATAACTCGACAAAAGTTTCAACATATCTTCAGTGAGCCCCATTTCGATTTCGTTTTGTCGAAGGAGTTTATTGATATCGATAAGGTCGTGCGTCTTGGGAAAACGCTTTCCTTTGAAGACCAACATTGCTTTCATATATTTTTCAGCGCATTGTTGCGAATGAAAGCATGCGCCGTAAAGGGTTGGCTTTTTACCGCGAATTAATTTCTGTACGGAATTAAAATCATCTTCCGCGTGGTCAGCCACACGTCGATATCGTTTTCTTCGCTCATAAAGCACCTTTCCGTTTGTGATGATTTCCTGAATAATGAAATTTCCTTTGCGACTCATTGCGTGTTTGATTTCTTGCGGGGTTTTAACAATGAAATCCACAGGAAATTGACGCGGTCGCAACAGCCTTCCCACTGCAAGGTAGCGTTCGTTTATGCTTTTTTCCGTTTTCATAACCACGAGCAGGTCCACGTCGCTGTCCGGCGTTGGCTTGCCATAGGCGTACGACCCGAAGAGGATGATCTTTTCGGGTTTGAGGGTTCGCGCGATGCGGCGCACTGCCTTGGGCAGGGTTTGTGAGACAGGCAGACAGCCGATGGGGCGAACTCTGGTTTTGACCAATGCCGATTTTCGCATGAGTGAATTATATCCCTCTTACCCGGCTTGTTTTATGGCCTTCCACACTTTTTCAGGCGTGATCGGGATGTCGTCCACGTTGAGGTTGAGCGCGTCGAGGACGGCATTGCCCACCGCGGGCGCAACCCCGTCCATGGGGATTTCCGCAACCGCCTTGACCCCAAACGGGTGGCTCGGCTCGAACGTCTCGACGAAGATGGTTTCCAACTCCGGCATTTCATCGGCGCGGAAGATGTGGTAGCGGTCGAAGTCGCGTTCGATGGCGCTGCCTTTTTCGTCGTACCGCATCTCTTCGCAGACCGCATACCCAAGCGCTTGTGTCATCCCGCCTTCGATCTGACCCGAAGCCGTGAGCGGATTCACGATCACGCCCGAATCGACCGCCATTACAAGTCGATCCACTGTGACCTGACCAGTTTCCGTATCCACAGTCACTTCGGCAAATTGAGCCGCAAACGGAGGCGGCGATACCGGCGAGACGTAACTTGCCACGCCCATGATCTGCTCCTGGTTGTTTCTGTGCAGGCTGTCGAGGGCAATTTCGGTAAATGGAATTGTTTGGCCGTTGGGAGCAATCGCCTGTCGGTTGGAAAGTTGCAAGTTGGAAGGTTCAACATTCAAACCTGCAACTTTGAACATTTGAACCGCCCTTGCTTTGATACGCTCTGCAACGATCTTCGCCGCATTGACAGCCGCCGTTCCAGAGATGTACGTCGTCGATGAAGCGTATGCGCCCTTATCGAACGGAGTGAAATCGGTATCGGATGAGTAGCAGATCATATCCTCAACAGGCACGCCCAATATTTCCGCCGCCATTTGTGCGAGGACTGTGTCGGAACCTGTTCCCAAATCCGTCGCGCCGATCAGCAGGTTGAACGACCCGTCATCATTCATCTTGATCGAAGCCCCGCCCATGTCGAGATACGGAATTGCCGTCCCTTGCATCACCATCGCGACTCCAATTCCACGCTTCAGGTGCGAGGTATCAGGTGTCAGGCTCTTGCCTGAAACTTGATACCTGGTACCTGATACTGAATTGCGCCATTCCTTATTCCCAAATTTCGAGTCCCACCCAATCGCGGCTTTGCCTTGCGCTACGCATTGTTCCAGCCCGACGGTGTGAATAATCTCCGGTCTTGGTTCGCGGCCTTCGTTCCAGGCGGTGCTGAACGGATGGTATTCGCCGGGGCGAATGGCATTCTTCAAACGAAACTCAATCGGGTCAAACCCCATCGCGCGCGCAATCTTTTCCAGATGGCGATCGAGAGGCCAATATCCTTGCGGAACGCCGTAACCGCGAAATGCTCCCGATGGAGGCGTGTTGGTATATACCACGTCGGCGTAGAATCGAATGTTTGGCGCTTTGCGATACTCGCCGTCGCCCACATACAAGGCCATTGCCTTGTGTCCGGTGTTGCCGGTCACGGTCAGGGCGTGGCATCCATACGCGCCCGTATCCGATAGCGCATACATTGAGTTGGCTGTGATCGTTCCATCTTTCTTTACGCCGGTCTTCATGATGATTCGCATCGGGTGGCGCGACCTTGCCGCGATGAATTCCTCTTCGCGGGTGTATTCGTAAATCACAGGCCGTTTCGTTGCAATCGTCAAATGCGCGGCCACATCTTCCATCAACACTTCCTGTTTGCCGCCGAAGCCTCCGCCGATGCGCGGTTTGATCACGCGAATTCGCTTCACGGGCAATCCCAACACCGGCGCAAGCATCCGCCGCACATGAAAAGGAACCTGCGTGGACGTGCGAATCACAAGGCGGTCGTCTTCGTCCCAATACGTCACACACACATGCGGTTCGATGTGCGCCTGCTGTACTTTCGGTACCGCATAATTCGCTTCGAAGATCACATCGGCTTCAGCGAATCCCTTTTCAACATCGCCAATGTCGATTCGAATATGCGCCGCGAGATTCTTTTCTGGATTGGAATCCGCAAAGTTGACATACTCCGGCTCATCATGGATTCGGATCGGACTCACCATGGCCTGATTCGGGTCAAGGATCGGAGTCAGCGCCTCATACTCGACTTCGATCAACGCGAGAGCCTTTTCCGCGATCTCGGCCGTTTCCGCCGCGACGAATGCCACACGGTCGCCTACAAAGCGGACCTTCTTGTCCAGCGAGAATGTATCCAACGGCCCGGGGATCGGGTCTGATTGCCCGGCGGTGGAATACACCACATGCGGAATATCCTTCCACGTGAGCACAGCGACAACGCCTTCCAATGCTTTGGCTTTGCTCGTGTCTATATTTTTTATCAATGCGTGCGCATGCGGTGAATGCAAAACTTTTGCATGGAGTAATCCGCGCTTTTCAAAATCAGCGGCGAAGGCGGGTTTGCCCTGTGCCAGTTTGACAGCGTCTACTTTGGTCTCCGGTTTGCCAACGGTTTGCCACGTCTGCGTTTCGGG
>JACPVD010000261.1 GCA_016191895.1 Chloroflexota bacterium
GTGCATAAAGCCGCCGATCTTGCCAGCCTGGTACAGTTCCGCGCCGCGCTCTTCCACGCGGCGGATCAACACCATCTGGTAATATAAATCGAGTAGTTGTTCCTTTTTCATTGTTCACTCCACGAAAAGACTGCAAAAAATAACACCAGAAACATTCCGGCGTTGTGCCTGCTTATGGCAAACGCGCCATTATATCAGAGAATTTTAGTCCTATTTTCTATCAAATGCTCTCATGCCCCCTGTTTTGGTGGGACGAATCAAAATCGGACTTACGGTAAAATAAAGGTATGAACTGGCTGACCGGCGGCGCGCAAGGCGAGGCAAAAAGGCTCATTGCTCAACTTTCGGATTCGACCCGGCGTGATTCTGTTGCGAGGGACTTGATCAAACTGGGTACGGACGCCGTGCCATCCTTGATAGACGCGCTTCAGACTCAAGACTTGAACCTGCTCCCGATCTACGAGCAGATTCTCGCCCGAATCCCTTCCTCCTCCCTCCCGCTGACAAAGGCTCTCGCATCCCCGAATCCAACCATCCGCGCGCGTGTTGCGGAAACGCTCGGCATCAACGAGGATAAATCCGCCCTTCCCATGCTGGTCAATTGCCTGAAAGACGAGTATTACATCGTGCGTGAAGCGGCGGCGAAAGCGTTGGGGAATATCGGCGAGCCGCGCGTTATTCCTGCGTTGCTTCCCATCCTCAAAGACAAAGACCTCGAAGTGCGAAGCGCGGCCTGCATTGCCATCGGAAAATTCAAAGATCCTTCCACGTTCGACGAACTCGCCAATATCCTGCTCGATGACCCAAAGATCGAAGTGCGCCAATCCGCGGCGACTGCGTTGGGCGAGACGAAACATATCGCCGCGATTCCTTTCTTGATGGAAGCCCTGCATGATTCGTTCTGGTGGTATGAACGCGACCAGGCCGCAATGGAATTGTTGACGTCCATCGGAAAAATGGGAACGGCCGTTGTGGAGCCGTTGATCGAAGCGCTTGGCCACCGCGAAGGCAGCGTCCGCCGCCTTGCCGCGACCGCGCTTGGCGATTTGGGCGATTCCCGCGCCATCGAGGAACTGGGCATGACATTATATGACCTGCATCACGAAGTGGGGAAGGCGGCGGCGCAAGCCCTTGCAAAGTTCGGCGCGCAAGCCGTGCATATGTTGGTCGAGTCGCTGGGGCATGCCGAAGCCGGCATCCGTGGGAATGCGATTATCGCGTTGGGAACCATTCAGGATATGCGCGTGGCCCCCGCGTTGATCGAAATGCTGCACGACCCTGACCGGGCGAATCAGAAACAGGCGCTACAGTCGCTGGGTCAATTGCGCGACCAGAGAGTGCAACCTGTATTGCAGGAAATTGCGGCCAATCGGGGCGATAAGGAATTGGCGATGATGGCGAAACAGATCCTGGAACGAAACAGTAGGCCAGGCTTATAGCCTGATAACTAAATGGCGAGAACCAAATGGCGGGTTGAACACCCGCCCTACGGCTGGGGTGGGGATGTGTAATCGACTTCTTGAATGGTGAGGTCGGAGAAGGCGACGACGATGGGAGTGTCGCCGGCGGAGTTGACGAAGACTCCGAGCGTGCCGCTGGGGTAATTTGCATCGCGGATGCTGAATTGATAACGCCCATTTAGAAAGATACGAATATCGTCGCCGACGGCCCAGACGCCAATGCGAACTTCGCCCGGGGCGCCGGGAGGCACGTCGCCGCTGGGGAGGGGGGATTGTAATAATTGCCGTTTGGAGACGCTGATGCGTTCCGCGCCAATGGTCCCATTGCAGGATAACCCTATTCGATGGAAGGCAACTGCATTTGCCCGGACGAGGATACCGTAACTGTCGCCGCCGCGGCACAGGCTGGGGCGGGCGGTGATCTCGGCGTAGTAATTATCGATGGATAAGTCGTGGCGCAAACTTGCAATATACACTTTGCTTTGCGCGGCAAGGATGAGTTGGTTATTGTGAATTCCCGCGCTGGCTTCGTCGGAGGCGGCGGTGTCCCATAATGATTCTTCTGAGAAGTCGTCAGTGAGGAAGGTGAGGCCGAGGCCGGGGCGCATTTCGGGGGTGGGCGGGTAGGTGGAAAAAGCCGCAGGGGAGGGCGTGGCCGATGGCGGGAACCAGACGATGGTCGAAGTGGGAAGCGGAGTTTCCGTCAGGATGATGGGTGTGGGGGTGGCGTTGAGATTGTCGATGAAGACGCAGGATGTCATTGCCAGCGTCATTACGAGGGCGAAAGGCAACGCGGGCCTCGACTCCTGCCCTCTCTGGCACTGCCCGCCAGGATAAGCGCGCGCGCGGTGCAAGTGTGCGAGCGGGAAGAGCATCCGTGCTACTCGACCAGCGGTAATGCTCAATGACACGATTAATTTATGACAGGTTTTCATGGATTGTGTCGTAAAATAAAGTAAACTTCATTCTATCGCTTGTCTCACATTAAGTAAACTTTTCGCGGGATTTGCGAAGAAAACTTGAAACCATGTGTCTTTCCAAAAAGAAGGGGTATGGGGAGTTGTGAGCGCACAAAGCGTACTCACAACTCCCCATACCTCAATACCATGCAGTATAAAGGAGCAAACATGAGCGAGAAGCAGGTGCTGGTGACGGGAGCATGCGGCGAGATTGGGCAGGCGTTGGTGCAGGGGCTGGCGCAGCGGGGCGGGTATCGCATTGTGACGGCGGATTTTATGCCGTTGCCTGATTCGATCAAAGGACTTTCGGCGGAGCATGTGCAGGGGGATTTGGTGTACAAGATCAAGACCTTTTACGATTACGATTTCGATATTGTTTTTCACCTGGCGGCTTCGCTTTCGTCGAAGGCGGAGGTGGCTACAGAGGAGGCGCATCGCATCAATGTGGAGGGGACGATGCAGTTGTTGATGCTGGCGGCGTATCGTTCTGAAAAATATGGCAAGGCAGTGAAGTTTTTATTCCCAAGTTCCATTGCCGCGTATGGGATGCCGACCATCGAGACGAAGAATCGAGCGGGCGCGGTGAAGGAGGATGATTGGAACACGCCGCACACGATGTATGGATGTAATAAATTGTATTGCGAAAAATTGGGGATGTATTATGGGAAGTATTACGGGCAGAAACACCTGGATGCAAACCCGCCGGTCATGCTGGACTTTCGGGCGATTCGCTTCCCGGGGCTGATCAGCGCCTTTACCCTGCCCAGCGGCGGAACAAGCGACTACGGCCCCGAGATGTTACATGCGGCGGCGCAGGGAAAGGCGTATTCGTGTTTTGTTCGGGCGGATACAAAGATATCGTTTATGGCGATGCCGGATGCGATCAAGTCGCTGTTGGTGTTGATGGATGTGCCGCGGGAGAATCTTTCGACGAATGTTTACAACATTGCGGCGTTTGCGTTGACGGCGGAGGAGTTTCATCAGCGGGCGATTCGAGCTTTCCCGGATGCGAAGATTATCTTCGAGCCGAATCCGCGCCGGCAGGGAATTGTGGATTCGTGGCCGGAGGATGTGGATGATTCGCTGGCACGTTCCGATTGGGGGTGGAGGCCGGATTATGACGCGGACAAGTTTTTCGATGGGTACTTTTTGCCGGAAATCAGGAGGAGATACGGGGGAGCGGATTGACCAACGGTCTCTGCAACGGATACTGGTCGCATTTTCCAAGAGCAGGTCACTTTTCTCATGCCCAAATACTACACCCCCCGCGAAGCCAATGACGCATTGACCACGATCCGCCCGATGGTGGGAGAAATGATCGCAATAGGGGAGAAGGTACGCGCCCATCACCCCGAATTGTGGGACATGATTCGAAAGTCGGCCGGTAACGGGGGCAATCCCAAACTGAGCAAACTTCTTGTGGATTTCGACCGCCTTCACGGCCTCCTTCGCCAAATTCAGGATGCGGGAATTGAGGTTAAGGACCTCGCCATTGGGTTGATCGATTTCGTTGCCTTGCGCGAAGGCAGGGAGGTATATCTGTGCTGGAAATATGGAGAAGACAGCGTGGGGTACTGGCATGAGATCGAAGCGGGCTTTCAGGGCCGCCAGCCGATCGATTGGGAATAATTCCGTTGCCATATCTCCGAATTTGCTCTATACTAGCGGCATCTCCCAATCGAAGTGGAACCTTAGACGATGGCCGTATCCAAAATTGGACGTTACGAGATCGAAAAGGAACTGACCCAGGGCGGAATGGGTGTCATCTTTCTGGCGCGTGATCCCTATATTCAACGGCAGGTTGTCGTCAAAGTGTTGATGTACAGCCGAATGCTGGACGAGGTCTATCGCGATTTCTTCCAGCAGGAAGCGGAGTTGATCGCCGCGCTGGAGCATCCCTGCATTGTGCCGATCTATGATTTCGGCTGGCATGGCGAACAGCCCTACATTGTCATGCGTTATATGGCGGGTGGATCGCTGGATGACCGCCTGCGAAACGGGGAGATCAAGCACACCGAGATCGCCCACATGATCAAGCGCATCGCCGAAGCCCTCGATGCCGCCCATGTCCGCAAGCTCATCCATCGCGATGTCAAACCCTCGAATTTTCTTTTTGATTCCACCGGTGAGATATTCCTCTCCGATTTTGGTATTGCCAAATCCAAGCCATTCACCGACGACGACGGCACATGGTTGGTGGGCACGCCCGCCTACATGAGCCCGGAGCAGGTCAAGGGGAATCCTGTTGACGGCCGGTCCGATGTCTACGCTCTCGGTATTGTCTTGTACCGCTTGTTAACGGGGGAACTGCCCTTCTCCAGCGATTCCACTACAGCGTTGATCAATGCCCACGTCGATTTGCCCATCCCTGATATTCGGCAGATAAAAAATAACATTCCAGCGGTCTGGCAGGAGGTGGTTGCGCGGGCCATGGCCAAGGAACCGAACGATCGTTATCCAACCGCCGGCGACTTCGCCCGCGATGTGGCGGAGGTGGCATCTGGCAAGTGGTTCCTGAGAAAACTGTAAGAGAGTCAATCGACTGTTCGTCCATGACCTTGTTGCCATACGGACAAGGTCTTATTTTTTGTCCTTGTATAGTATCTTTTCAAAAAGAAGGGGGGGTGTGGGGTGTTGTGAGCGCGCTTCGCGCGCTCACAACACCCCACA
>JACPVD010000277.1 GCA_016191895.1 Chloroflexota bacterium
CACGGAAGAAGACAATGTTTCGCTCATGGTGGTCAGCGTGTTTTTCGAAAACATGGGGCTGCTCTACAAACGCGGCCTTGCGCCTCTCGAATTGCTGGACGACCTGCTCTCGGGACCCATCATCTCCACATGAAAAAAAGTAAAGCCTCTTTGGGTCGGCTTGCGCAAGGAATACGGTCAGCCGCAATGGGCGGAGTGGTTTGAAATGTTGAACGGTGACATGGTCGAGAGGTTGTCGCAACTGGAGAAGAAAAGATAGTCGCGGAACCACAGCCAAATCAAATCGTCCCATCCTTGAATTGCGCGTCGCAATCACCACCAGCGATTATGAGCGACTGGTCAAATGTGCGCGGCGGACTCGGCATCGAACCCGCCGCAATAAAATAATACCCGGAGGTAGACATGATACACAAATTTTCGTTCTCGTGTTTCATAATCGGCGCGCTACTCCTTGCGGCCTGCCAGACGGCTTCTCCTTCAACTGAAGAAGTCTCAGACCAACAACCCACCCAGCCCGCCACGCTCACACCCACGGCAACCCTTCCCCCAACGGCTTCACCCACCCCCGAACCCGCCGGCGATGGGATTCACTGGACCATTCACCCCGATCCGGTCCTGGATGTGGGACCCGAAGGAGCATGGGATCAAACCCTGGTGGGCGAGCCGCGTATCTTTCGCAATGGGGACCTGTTCAACATGATCTTCGTCGGGCAGGATGGGACGCGCGCCAGTGATGGCAAGATATCCCCTTTCTACGGGTATTCCCTCGGCATCGCGACTTCTTCCGACGGTCTTGCTTGGGAAAAAGCCGCCTTCAATCCTATTCTGGGTTTGAAAGGTTCCGAGTTTGGGATGCTTTGGCATGGCGGCGCGCTTCAACAGGACGGCTATTTCGTGTACTACATCCTCGGCTCCACCCGTAGCGGGAAGGTGGGCCAGCGCATTTACCTCGCCACCTCCCCCGACGGCCAGACTTGGACGCCCCACCCCGATCCCGTGATCGATCTCGGCCCGGCGGGCAGTTACGATGACTACACCCTTGCCGCTTCCACAGTTCTCGTCGAAGATGGGGTTTTCAAAATGTGGTACAACGGCATAGACGCCGCCGGGCGCATGACGATCAACTACGCCACATCTCCCGACGGTTTCATCTGGACGAAATATGAAGGCAACCCCGTGGTTGACCTCGGCCCCGACACCGCCGCCTATTATCCCTCGGTGGTCAAGGTGGATGCAACCTATATGATGTGGTTCACATCGAAAGGCATCCGCATGGGTACCTCTGCAGACGGAATCACGTGGGACATTTATCCCGATCCCGTGCTGGAAAAAGGGCCGGAGGGAAGCTGGTACGGTCACTCCGTCCTGGAACCAAGCGTATACTTCGATGGGCGCGTATTCCATCTCTGGTTCACCGGTTCCAGCGGCCCGTTCCAGGAAAAGATCGGCTACGCCACCAGTCCATAGCATATTTCCTCTGCCGCTCGCGCGCCGCCGGAAACAGGAAAACCCGGTTTCACTAAATAACCCAAGTTGTTACCTTGATAAAAAAAGACCATGTCACCCTGAGGGAGCGTGCTCTTCGCGACCGAAGGGTCTCAAACTGGCTCAGTAGAGATGCTTCGGGGCAAAAGGCGCCCCTCAGCATGACATAATGAGTGGTAGGCGGCAACTTGAGTTAAATAATGAAGGCAGAACTGATATATGTCCGCGCCAAATCAAAACCATCGCATCCATGAATTGCGCGTCGCAATCACGACCAGCGATTATGAGTGACCGGTCAAATTTACGCGGCGGGTTCGATGTCGAGTCCGCCGCAATAAAATAATACCCGGAGGTAGACATAACACACAAATTTTCGTTCTTATGTTTCATAATCGGCGCGCTACTCCTTGCGGCCTGCCAGACGGCTTCTCCCTCAACTGAAGAAGTCTCAGCTCAACCCGCCCAGTCCGCCACGCTCACACCCACGGCAACCCTTCCCCCCGCTTCCCCCACGCCTACCTCCATCCTCGCCTCATCTGACCTGGTCTGGTTTGCGCCCAACTTCGGCTCGCAGGGATTTGTCGAACTCTTTACGCAGCCCGACCAGTGGGCAGAGGCGCGCGCGCAGGTGGACGTCTTCCAGTTCTA
>JACPVD010000278.1 GCA_016191895.1 Chloroflexota bacterium
AGCACTTGCTGGCCTGGATTACCAAAGCACAGGCAAAACTTGAGAAAACTGCCAGATTTGACACTCACACCAGACCCAAAAAAGACTGAAATCACCATGATAAGGCACCCAAAGGTCGAATCTGTGATTTACTGAAATTATGAATCCAGAAACAGTAATATATGAGGGGAAATCAGGCAAAAACTATGAATACTGGATATATCCGATTGACACGCTTTTCATGGATATTCCGGGCAACTATGTTTTTGCCAAAGAAACATCGCCTAAGAGGTGGAGACCTATTTACATCGGGCAAACTTCAAACCTGCAAAACCGCCTGTCTAACCATGAAAAAGAGGCCTGCGCAAAACGGCATGGGGCAACTCATATCCATGCTCATACCAGTTCATATCTGGAATCCACGCGCAAAGCCGAAGAGAGCGACCTCATCGCGCAATATATGCCTGAGTGCAATGAGAGAATAAACTAAATCCCAACCCTTGCTTCACGCCTGCAAAATCGCTCACAGGAAACCTGCGGGCGATTTTCTCTACTTATTCCCATGAGGTACAATATCGGCACGTTTTCTACATCAGCGCGAATATTTTCGCTCAACTCAGAAGGTATCCCATTGTTCGAAATCCTTTTTCTTGGCACATCGGCTTCCGCGCCCTCCGCAAAACGCGGGCTTTCCGGGCAGGTCGTTTCCCACAACGAATATCGTTTTCTCATCGATTGCGGCGAAGGCACGCAGAGGCAGATCCTTCAATCGGGCATCGGCTTCAAACGCCTGACGCGCATTCTATTGACGCACGGGCATCTCGATCATATTCTCGGGTTGGGCGGGTTGCTGTCCACGCTGTTGCGCTGGGAATCCATCGACGAACTCAACATCTACGGCGGACGAAGCACGCTCGAGCGCGTGCGCGCCCTCCTTTATGACGTGGTTCTGCGCGGCAACCAGCCTCCCATGCCGTTGAATCTTGTGGAGATCAAACCCGGCGTCATCTTTGAAGCGGACGATTTCACGGTGACGGCGTTTCCGGTCACACATCGCGGGCCGGATTGTTTGGGATATGTCTTCGAGGAAAAAGCGCGGCGTCCGTTCCTCTCGCAAAAAGCGGACTCGCTTGGTGTGCCGTTCGGTCCCGAACGCCGCGAACTGGTCGCTGGAAATGAGATTACCCTCCCCGACGGCAAACGCGTCGCTCCAGATGATGTGCTTGGGCCGTGGGAGAAGGGGAGCAAACTCGTCGTGGTGGGCGATGCCGGTAAAACGGAAAACCTGCTCGAGGTCAGCCGGGATGCGGATGGGCTTGTTATTGAGTCTACGTATCTCGATGAAGAAGAGGACATGGCGAAGCAGTTCTCGCATCTCACCGCAAAGATGGGGGCGGAACTCGCCTTGAAGGCGGGGGTTAAAAGGCTGATCCTTACGCATATTTCGCGCCGCTATCGTGAAAAGGACGTGATCGCCGAAGCGCAATCCGTTTTCCCGAACACGGTGGTGGCCCGCGATTTTGACACTTATCAGATCAAGAAAGAAATCGAACATGAACGATAAAATGACAATAGGGGTATTAACTTCCGGCGGCGACGCGCCCGGCATGAATGCCGCCATCCGCGCCGTGGTGCGCACCGGGTTGACGAACAACATGAATGTGGTTGGTATTCAACATGGATATGAGGGATTGATCAACGGCGAGTTTCGTCCGCTGGGATTGCGCGACGTGGGCGGCATTTTACAGCGCGGAGGCACAGTCCTGCTCACCAGCCGCAGTAAACGATTTATGGAACCCGCCGGTCAGCGCGACGCGATTCGCCGCATGAACGAAGCCGGCATGGACGCGCTCGTTGTCATCGGCGGCGAAGGCTCGATGAACGGCGCATATGCGCTTTCGCAACAGGGCATCAAAGTGATCGGAATCCCCGGCAGTATCGACAACGACATCTGGGGCACGAACATCGCCATCGGCACCGATACCGCCATGAACACCATCATGGAAGCCGTGGATAAATTGCGCGATACCGCGTCATCGCACCAGCGCGCATTTCTTATCGAAACGATGGGACGCAACAGCGGTTACCTTGCCGTGATGGCGGCCATCGTCTGCGGCGCGGAGATGACGTTGATTCCCGAAGAGCCGGTCACGGTGGATGAAGTGGCGGCGGCTGTGGAAGAAGCATACAAACGCGGAAAGACTCACGCCATCATCATCAATGCAGAAGGTTCGGGCGTCCGCACCACCGACCTGGCGGAACGAATCAACGAGTTGGATCTGGGATTCAAAACCCGCATGACCATTCTCGGCCATATCCAGCGCGGAGGTTCGCCCACCGCCTACGACCGCCTGCTTGCCTCGCGCAGGGGCGTGAAGGCTGTGGAAGCGTTGGCGGAAGACAAACATGGCGTGATGACCGGGCTCAAAGGCAAGGGCATCGATTTCATTCCGCTCGTGGATGTAATCAGCAACAAGCGCAAGGTGAACATGGAGTATTATCACATGGCGAAGGTGCTGGCGCGATAGGGAGGAACGGGAACCATGCTCAAACTCCCCGGCCTGATCGATCCGCACGTTCATTTGCGCGAACCGGGCGCAATCCATAAAGAGGATTTTGACTCTGGCACTTCCGCCGCTCTTGCGGGAGGAATCACTGTTGTGCTGGCGATGCCCAACACAAAACCTCCCATCTTCGACTCAAATACACTCGATATTGCGTTGAGCGCCGCGAAACAAAAAGCGCGTTGTGATTACGGCCAGTACCTCGGCGCGGGCCCGGAGAATTCAGATTGGGGGAATCATCTTGCCGCCGCGTCGCAATCTGCCGGGTTGAAGATGTATCTCGACTCCACTTTTGGCGAATTGCGCCTTGATGACATGACCCTGTGGATGCCGCACTTCCAAAACTGGCCGAAGGAGATGCCCATCGTGGCGCACTCCGAAAGCCGAAGCATGGCCGCCGCGATCCTGTTTGCCGCCCTATATGATCGTCCCATTCATATCGCGCACATTTCATTGAAAGAGGAAATCCTGCTGATCAAAGCCGCGAAGGAACGCGGAATCAAGGTCACTTGTGAAGTATGCCCCCACCATCTATTTTTATCGAAGGATGACATCCCGTCCATTTCGCATGGTCATCCGGGGCGGGGAGAGGTCCGTCCGCGGCTGGCAACAAAGGCGGATGTGAACGCCATGTGGGAACATATGGATGTGATCGATTGTTTCGCCACCGACCATGCACCGCACACTGTTGCGGAAAAAGATTCAGAGAATCCCCCACCCGGTTTTCCCGGGTTGGAAACCATCCTGCCCTTATTGCTCACTGCCGTGCATGACAAACGATTAACACTGGATGACCTCATTCAAAAGACGCACATCAATCCAAAGCGAATCTTCAACCTGCCAGACCAGCCTGAAACATGGGTCGAAGTGGATGAAGATGAGCAGTATGAAGTTAAGGCATCCGAAGGATTCACCCGCTGTGGCTGGACTCCCTTCGAAGGCTGGAAGGTAAGAGGCCGGGTGCGAAAAACCGTCCTGCGCGGACAAACTGCTTTCGAAGACGGCAGGCTCAAGGTCGAGGCGGGATATGGAAGGAATATCCGAGAGTCCGCAAATTGAATTCGTTCCTGCTGGAGTCACCTTCCGTTTGGCGGGCTGACAATTGGGCACCCTTTCCCATTACCTATTTCTCATTCGTCGTTGTTGACTTTGCAAGCAATTATTGTAAAATAAATTCAATTCAGACTGCCATTCTCTGAATTGAAATTCGACCTGAACGGCGAAACCAACAAGGAGAAAAATACAAATGAATAAGAAGTTATTTACCCTGTTGCTGTTGACAGTCTTTGTGCTGGCGCAGTTTGGCATGGCATCTGCTGCGCCAATCGCCGGTGCCACGGTTACCGTTGCCCCACTTCCCACATTCAGCAAGCCCGGCGACACCGGTCTCCTGAACTATACCCTTACGCTGCCGGGCGGCCCCGCCCAGAACGTGCTGGTTTTCTGGAGATTGCAGCCCACGAATCCCTGGAACGCCTTATGGTGCTACGACGAGCCCGGCCACTACAATAACCTGGTGAGCGCGGCAGGTTCCTTTACCTATACACTCGGATCCGGCACAGTCGACCAGGATATTTTTGAATTCCTGTTCGTTGTCGTCGACACGCCCGACGGGGCATCCTGCGGCGTGGCCGCCAACCTGCCTTCCACTGCCACTCTCGGTCAGGCCAGCACTTTCATTGATGGTGACGTGCTGGCCGGCAGTTATTGGAATCCGCCATCGCTCGAAGTGGCCGGGTTCAGTTCCCTGCATGTATCCTGCAATACATTTGAGTTATGGGGTCTTGTGTCCGATCAATATTACAATGGGGTCAATTGGGCAACAGACGGCTATTCCGGCGTCAACTCATGGAACGCCGTGCAGACGGGGTCGTTTGCGCCCGCGCCTCTTGGGGCTGGGAATAACCTGCTTTCGTGGATGATCACCATCCCAGGCTCCGCCACTGGAAATTGGTCCTTCACTATTATGCCGGAGGACATGGTGGGCAACAATTGGGGCGCTGTCAGCTATTTCCGTAATGGCATTGCGGTCACAGCGGATGAAAAAGCGTCCTGTATGAACTTCACCGATGTGGCTGGTCACCAATATGAAACGTACGTGCGTTATCTGGGCGACCTCGGCTTGATCGCCGGCAACCCGGATGGCAGTTACGGAGTCAACACCACCCTCACCCGCGCTGAAGCCTCCGCTTTGTTTGAAAAAGCGAATGGTTACACCGCTGGTACCCTGCCGGTTGCGCCTCCTTCCGCGGCCTGTACCTTCACTGATGTGAGCGCGGGCGACTGGTTCGCCGGCTGGGTCTGGCAGGCCTGCGCCGACGGTTTCATGAACGGTTTGGGCGGCGGTTTGTTCGGCCCCGCCGACCTGCTTACCCGCGGCCAGATCGTCACCATCTTCAATAACATCCATAACATGGGTGGCGGTTCTGGCGCATATCTCGACTTCGCGACATATAACACGGTCCTTGAATTTCCCTGGACGGGCTGGTGGGTTGTTGCCGGATACCCCTATCTGCGTGAAGCGGCCTTTACCGATGTGCCTTTTGGCGCATTCTATGTCGTTCCTGTTGAACGCGCCTACGGCATTGGTGTGGCCGATGGAACCAGCGCCACCACCTTCTCGCCGGATTCCCCCATCCTGCGCGGAGAGTTTGCCAAGATGTTGTATCGCGCTTTGAGCCGAGACTAAAGCGCCTGTTCGCGCTCGTGTAAATGCTTTTCGAGGCAGACCTGCGAACAGGCCTGCCTCGATTTTTCACAGGGGTCGCGAGTTTCTACTTCGCGTACGCGTTCAAAAATTCGTCCCAGATCGTCGTCAGGGCAAAATCGAGCGTGGAGCGGTAGTATGTGTAATTTGAATCTTTTTCACTCGCCTTCGAAATGTGATAGATCGTGATTCCGTGAACGTCGCTGTAGGCGTTGACATGTCTCTCATGCAGGACGACAGCCGTCACCGCGTCCATCACGGCCTGACTCTTGTTCTTGATATTCGTATCCGCGACATTGCGCTTGATCTCATAGGCCATGTCGTATAAATCCTTGTCCATGGGCGCCTGCCACATATTGCGCGTGGCGGTAAACGCTCTGGCATATTTGGATCGATACGTGGTGAGGCCGGCGTTCAAGGCCGCGGCCCATTGATCGACCGCGGTCTTTAAGGCCGTATAACGGCTGTCCACCGCCACGGCGGACCACGTCTTGTCGTTGGCCGCGCTCTGGCTGGTGG
>JACPVD010000279.1 GCA_016191895.1 Chloroflexota bacterium
CGCTTATCGGTTGCCTTGAAGGACGCGGGCTACAAATACGATGTCGTGGACGCCGTCCTCGCCGCGCAATCCAATAACCCCGCAGGCTGCCTGCGCGCGGTCAAACAGTTGCAGGCCTGGGTGGCGCGTGAGGATTGGTCCACGATCCTGCCTGGCTTCGCGCGCTGTGTCCGCATCACGCGCGACCGGAAGGAGACGTTCAAGGTCATCCAGAAGGTGTTTGTAGAAAAAGAAGAGAAGGATTTATACAAGGCGCTCGATAAAGCCGAGAAATCCAAACGCGCTGACGGCTCGGTGGATGATTTCCTCAATGCCTTTGTGCCTATGATCCCCGCAGTCAATGTCTTCTTTGATAAGGTCCTGGTCATGGCCGAGGATGCGAAGGTCAAAGAAAACAGGCTTGGCCTGTTACAAAGAATTGCTGGGCTATCGAGCGGCGTTGCGGACTTGAGCAAACTCGAAGGGTTCTAAATTGTGGGCAACAGCGACGTAATATTTTTTATAGGTACATGGTATGAATCTTGCACCCCTGCCGCTTGACGCACTGGAGCGCTCCGATATACCAAGTAGACTAGGGTATGTTGCCTCTGTGATGGGTGAAAAAATAGCCATCCGGTCGAACGGCGAAGTGATGACGTTTCTTCAACTGGATGAGAGGGCCAGCCTTGTGGCGCAATCCCTGGCAGGCCATTTCAAGGCCGGCCGCCAATACCCCGTGGTATTGCTTCTGGAAAGCGCCATGTCCGTTTTCCCGGCCATTTATGGTGTTCTGCGCGCCGGCCATTTTTATTGCGCGGTCCCCGTTCACTATCCGTTGGAATATATCGCCAGGTTGCTCAACGAAATGGGGGAATCAGTCCTTTTGACAGAGCAGTATCTTCTTGACCGGATTCGGGATGTGATTCCTGAAGCTTGTCACCCCATGATCTATTCCCGCATGGAGACAAGCGTTCAGGAATTTCATCGGCCGTCCATGGATCCCAATACTCTGGCGGCGATCTATTACACCTCCGGTTCCACTGGCGGTCCCAAGGGAGTGATGCTGTCCCAGCGGGATATTCTTTACATTGTCCACAATTATGGAACGCATCTTGGGATTCGCCCGGGGGATCGCGTTTTGGCCGCGAGGCCGTTCGGCAGTTACTCCTCAGCGGTGGATGTGTTTGGGGGTCTGATGAATGGCGCCTGCCTGACTCCCTATGATTTCAGAGTGGGCGGAGCAAGCGGGTTAGTTTCCGCATTGAAATCGGAAGGCATCACAGTCTTTCGTCCGCCTGTTCAGTTAGTGCGCTCTTTTCTGGAAGTTTTGCATGAGGATGAATATTTCCCGAACCTTCGCCTGATCTTCGCGACCGGCGACTTGTTTTATAAAAAAGATGTGGAGCGCCTCCGCCCCATCCTCCGGCGGGATGCGGTCATCGTCCATCAACTGGCCTCCAGCGAGACCGGTCTGTTGACTGTGAACAAGATTCTTTTCAACACGCCCTTGAATGAGGAAGTCATCCCTCTTGGGAAACCACTGCCAGGGCAGGAAGTGCTCATCCTCGATGATAAGGGGGGTATCATCACGGACTATCGGATTGGTGAGATCGGTGTGCGCGGGGACTATATCTTTTCCGGTTATTGGCAGCATCCCGAATGGATGCCCGAAAGATTCATTCCCGACCCACGTGATCCGCAAACAAGAATCTTCCGCACCGGCGACCTGGGCCGCTTCCGCCCGGATGGCCAACTGGTGTTTGCAGGGCGAAACGATTCGCGCGTCAGGATCAAAGGATATAGCGTAGACCTGAATGATGTGGACCATGCCATTCAAACGATCAAAGGGGTGGAACGCTCTGTTACGGTGGCGCAGATCAATCAGTCTCGAGTGAAGCGTCTGGTGGCTTATCTCCGACCGATCGGCGACACCGTACTATCTCCCTCAGACCTGCGTAAGAATTTACTGCGGATATTGCCGGAATACATGGTACCGTATCTGTTTGTGTCCGTTGACGAGTTCCCGCTGACCTACGCGGGCAAAGTGGATCGCAAGTCCCTGCCCCTGCCCGATTGGAAACAATCGCAAAGTTCCGCCGAGTACGTTCCGCCGCGCGATGACATCGAGAAACAAATGGCCCTGCTTTGGCAGAAGGTCTTTGGCCTCGAACGGATCGGGATTCACGATAATTTTTTCGACCTGGGCGGCGACTCGTTGCTGGCGAGCGCGTTGTTCGTGGAGATCGAGCTGACCTACAAGAAGCGTTACCCGTTGAGTTTGTTGCTCAAACATGGGACGGTGGAATCCCTGTCCGCCATCGTGCGAACGCAGAGCGCATCTAACCTGGACCATCTGGTGGCTCTGCGCGCCGAGGGGAAGAATCCGCCCCTGTTTTTGGTTCCCGGCGGCGGGTCCGACACGATCACGTTCATCGAGCTGGTGGACGCGTTGGGCGAAGACCAGCCGGTCTATGGCCTGGAAGACTTGTTCATGGGGACCTCCCGTTCGCTCTACGCGGCCGGGATTCAACATGCCGCCAAGGAATTCATCAAGATCATGAAGACCGTTCAGCCGAGCGGACCGTATTACCTGGGCGGGCATTCCTTTGGGGGGCTGGTCGCGTTCGAGATCGCCCGCCAGGTACGCGCCTCCGGAGAGCGGGTGGGCATGCTGGCGATTCTCGATACGCCTCCGCCGGTGCGGGTCAACCGGAAGGGGAAACTCTCGGATCGCATGCAGGTGCATAAGGCCAACATCAATGGACTCTCGCCAAAGGAAGTCGCACAGTATCTTGTCCAGCGGTTCAGGCAGC
>JACPVD010000253.1 GCA_016191895.1 Chloroflexota bacterium
ACATCCACTTGAATCGTTGAAGTCTGTTGTGAAGGTGAAGGAAGTTATGCAGGCTATCGAGGATGTGAAGCATATCTTCGTGTCGCCGGCGGTGAAGAAATATATCGTTGAGTTAACCACGCGCACCCGCCAAAGCGCGGACGTGTACCTCGGAGCCAGTCCGCGCGGAAGTATTGCCCTCGCCCGCGCCGGACGCGCCCGCGCCGCCATGCTGGGTCGCGACCATGTCCTGCCGGATGACATTCAAGCCCTCGCCGCGCCGGTGCTTGCGCACCGAGTCATCGTCAGCCCCGCCGCGCGTCTGCGCGACCTCAGTTCCGACCGCATTGTGCAGGAAGTGGTTCACTCCACACCTGTGCCCGGCGGCGAATTTTTATCCGAACCCGCAAGAAAGAAATCCAAATGAAGGCTGGGCGAATCTTAATCGCCCTTTTGTTTATCACA
Organism: Chloroflexota bacterium; assembly: GCA_016191895.1. Classification (GTDB taxonomy): domain Bacteria; phylum Chloroflexota; class Anaerolineae; order Anaerolineales; family Villigracilaceae; genus Villigracilis. The sequence goes on from JACPVD010000253.1 coordinate 445, forward strand.
GGCCTGATCGGGGTGGTGGTCACCGGGGCTGTGATCTATTCGCGTTTTCTTTACCTGAGCGTTCTGCTGGCCGTCAGCGCATGGGTGTGGACACGCTGGGCGGGAAGCGGGCTTCGACTCTATCGCAATGCCCGAGTCCAACGCGCAAACGTGGGCGACATCTTCGAGGAAAATTTTGAAGTTACGAACAACACGCGCATCATTGCGTCCTGGGTCGAAGTGCTCAATCAATCCAAAATTCCATTTGCTTCGGGGTCGCGTCTGCTCACTTTCATGACCCGCCGCCAAAAGCGTACATATCTTTCGCGCACATGGCTCACGCGCCGCGGCGGGTTTCAACTCGGCCCGACCAAAATCTCCACCGGCGACCCGTTTGGGTTATTCACCGTCAGCAAAGAGATCGCATCTACGCAGACACTTATTGTGTACCCGGTGATTTTTGAAATTCAATCTTTCCTTTTTCCTCCCGGCCTTCTGCCCGGCGGACAGGTCATTCGCAGGAAATCGCAGGATGTAACTCCGCACGCGGCCGGCGTACGTGAATATGTGCATGGCGACGCGGTCAAGCGCATCCACTGGCCGACGAGCATTCGCCGCGGACAATTGATGGTGAAGGAATTCGAACAGGATCCGCAAGCCGAAGTCTGGATCTATCTCGATTCACAAAAAGATGTGCATGCCGAGCAGCCGTATCAGCAGGAGGATATACCGGTCGAATCGATGTTCTTCGGTCAGCGGCCAAAATTCAAGATGCCGCCTTCCACGCTGGAATATTCGATCAGCATCGCGGCCTCGCTGGCGCATTATTTTATCGGCCAGCGCCGCGCCGTCGGGTTTGTGAGTGCGGGGCAGGCGTTCACGGTCCATTCTGCGGATAAAAGCGAAAGGCAGGAGGCGAAGATTCTCGAAACACTTGCCTTTGTGGAGGCCGATGGCGCGTTGTCCATTTCCGCGCTGGTGGCGGCGCAGGCTTCGCAATTGCCGCAAGGCTCCAGCGTGATCCTCGTCACGCCCACGACCCGCCCCGATCTGTTGTTCGCCGTCGATGATTTGATTCGCCGCCATTTACGCCCTGTTGTCGTATTGCTGAATGCGGCAACCTTTGGCGGCATGCATGGCACAGATAAACTTGTTGCGGCATTACGCGAGCGGCGTATTCCGGCCTGTGTCATCGCCTGCGATGCCGATCTTTCACAGGCATTATCGCAACTTCCATCCGACCTCACTTCACAGGAGATGCGCGCATGGCGCCCGCAAGCGTTACAACACTCGATTTAAATTTTCAGGGAAGGACGCGGGTGATTGCGTCCTATTTGATTCGACAGGGAGATGCGGTTGTTCTGATCGAAAGCGGACCCGGCTCGACTCTTCCCGCGCTGGAAACGGGTCTTGCAAAAGAAGGCTTATCTCCCCGGAACATTACCCACATCCTGCTGACGCACATTCATCTTGACCATGCAGGGGCGGCGGGTTGGTTGTCGCAACAGGGGGCGCAAGTTTATGTGCATCCCATCGGCGCTCCGCATATGTTGAACCCGGAGAAACTCATCGCCAGCGCCACGCGCATCTACGGCGACAGGATGAAAACGCTTTGGGGTGAGTTCCTGCCCGTTGAGCAGAATCAACTCACAGTCCCGAAGGATGCGGAGGAGATCGTCATCGGCAACCTGCGCTTTCTTCCGCTCGATACGCCCGGTCATGCGGACCATCACTATTCCTATATCTTTGAAGACCTTTGTTTCAGCGGCGATGTGGGCGGGGTGCGCATCCCCGGCTTTACCTATTTGCGCGCGCCGATGCCTCCGCCCGAATTGCATTTTGGAAAATGGCGCGAGAGCATTACGCGTTTGCGCTCGTTGAAGTTTTCGCGCATTGCGCCGACGCACTTTGGAATTTTCGACGACGCCGACTGGCAGTTGAACGAATTGCAGACGAGTTTGGATGACATCGAAGCGTGGCTTGAAACTGTGATGCCCTCCAGCCCGACAGTGGATGTGTTGCGCGAAAAATTCTCCGCATGGATGGACGAGCAAAGCGCGGTGAAGAAACTCACTGAAGATGTGATTCAGGCTTATACATTGGCAAACCCTCTCGCCATGACCGCCGACGGGCTGATGCGGTATTGGAAGAAGGTGCGCAGTCAGTTGTAGGGCAAATTTCAATTTGCCCTTATGCATCTCCTGTGCATTTTGGGCAAAATGTCACGCATTATCCATGATGCTTGAAACGTGGCAGAATCCCACAATAAAGATATACTTTCAGGGCTTTTGCTAACCGGAGTCCGAACGTTTCGCGTTTCAACCTCGGATGCAAAATCTAGAGATTTTGCACTCCAAAGCAAAACCCCTACCATTCCCAACAAGGAGTAAATATGAAGGACTTTCTCGCGATTTCGGATTACTCGTCCGATGAAATTCAAGACCTGCTCGATCTGGCAGTGAAATTAAAAAAGGAGTATTTCAAGAAAGGCAACAAGCCCATCTTCAAAGGCAAAGTATTGGGTATGATCTTCCAAAAGCCGAGCCTGCGCACGCGCATTTCATTTGACATGGCGATGCGTCACTGCGGCGGCGACGCGCTGTATCTTTCGCCGAATGAGATCGGACTCGGCAAGCGTGAATCGATCGCCGATGTGGCCCGCGTGCTTTCGGGCTACGTGCAGGCATTGATGGCGCGCGTGTTCGACCATGAACATGTGTTGGAATTGGCGAAGTGGTCTGAGATTCCCGTCGTCAATGGCCTGAGCGATTACAACCATCCCTGTCAGGGCATGGCCGATGCGCTCACCATTCAGGAAAAATTCGGCAAAAAGTCCAAAGGTTTGAATGTCAGTTATGTGGGCGACGGCAACAACGTCACGACTTCGCTGATGCATGTCTCTGCGAAACTGGGCTGGAACGTGACCGTTGCCACCCCCGAAGGCTATGACATGAATCCAAAAGCGGTGGAGATTGCGCAAAAGATCGCAAAGAAGACGAAAAGTAAATTGACCTTCCTACGCGACCCGCACGAAGCCGTCAAGGGCGCGCATGTGATCTACACCGATACCTGGACTTCGATGGGGCAGGAGGAGGAGACCTCCAAACGAGAGAAGGTCTTCCCGCCGTATCAGGTCAATGCAAAATTGGTAAAGGAAGCGTATAAAGATGTGATTGTGATGCACTGCCTGCCCGCGCATCGCAACCACGAACTCACCGATGATGTGGCCGACGGAAAGCACTCGGTTATCTTTCCGCAGGCGCACAATCGCTTGCATGCGCAGAAGGCGATTCTGGCGCGATTGTTCGACGTGGCGTAGTTATGCCGGTGGTCGAGTAGTTCCGCGTGCTTGTCGCGGAACGTACCGAGACCACCCGTGAATGAAGATTATTTATATGACAGGTGGTTTCGATACGCCGCAAAAAAACAAGAGCGCGGCTACTCAACCACCAGATTATAGAAAATTACAAGGATAATTTATGAATACACAAGACTTTATCAAGATGGAAGAACAGTACGGCGCGCGCAACTATCATCCTTTGGATGTGGTTATCGAAAAGGCCGAAGGCGTGTGGGTTTATGACGTGGACGGAAAGAAATATCTCGATTGTTTGAGCGCATACTCCGCGGTCAATCAGGGGCATGTGCATCCCGAGATTTTGAAGGCGTTGCTCGATCAGGCGAAGCGCGTTTCGCTTACCTCCCGCGCATTCCGCAATGACCAGTTGCCGCTTCTTTATAAAGAACTCTCCGAGATGAGCGGTTACGAAATGTCCCTGCCGATGAATTCGGGCGCGGAAGCGGTTGAGACTGCGGTCAAACTTGCGCGCAAGTGGGCATATCAAGTGAAGAAGGTTCCTCGCCATCAGGCGGAGATCATCGTCGCTTCGGGCAATTTCCACGGGCGCACCGTCACCATCGTTTCGTTCTCCACCGAGCCATCCTACCGCGATGACTTCGGTCCGTTCACGCCGGGCTTTGTCACCGTCACCTATGGCGATGCGGATGCGGTTGAAAAAGCCATCACGCCCAACACTGCCGCTGTGTTGCTCGAACCGATTCAAGGCGAAGCCGGTGTCATCATTCCGCCCGCTGGATATTTGAAAAAGGTCGCTGACATTTGTAAAAAGAATAACGTGCTTTTTATGGCGGATGAAATTCAAACGGGTCTCGCCCGGACCGGGAAACTGTTTGCCTCTCAACATGAGAATGTCCGCCCCGACGTTGTGATCATCGGCAAGGCCCTCGCTGGAGGCTTTTACCCGGTTTCGGCTGTCCTCGCCGATAAGCCGATTCTTGGATTGTTCCAACCCGGCGAGCATGGATCGACCTTCGGCGGGAATCCGCTCGCCGCAGCCGTATCCCGCGCCGCGTTAAGAGTGATCCGCGAAGAGAAACTGGCCGAGAGGTCACAGCAACTTGGCGAATACTTTGTCGAGCAGTTGAGCGAGATCGCCAGTCCGCATGTGAAGGAAGTGCGCGGGCGCGGATTGTTGATCGGCGTGGAACTCAAACCAGAAGCAAAAGGCGCGCGTCGTTTCTGCGAAGCGTTGCAGAAGAAGGGCATTCTTGCAAAAGAGACTCACGACAATGTCATCCGCTTTGCTCCGCCGCTGGTGATCGATAAAGAAACAATCGATTGGGCGCTTCCTTCCATCAGGGAAGTGCTCAATATGAAATAAAATTTAGACCCTAAAGGTCTTCAAGACCTTTAGGGTCTTTCATGTATGGAGGTAGAAATGAATATAGGAATTCCAAAAGAAAGCAGACCCTTTGAATACCGTGTGGGTCTTTCCCCGGCTGGGGTGGAGATTCTCTCCCAGAACGGGCATCAGGTTTACGTCGAGCATGAAGCGGGGGTGACGGCTGGATTCAGCGATGAGGATTATGAAAAAGCCGGGGCACGTCTCGTTTACTCAACTGAAGAAGCCTTTGGCCGCGCAGACCTGCTGTTGAAGGTTGCGCGCCCCGTTCAAGGTGAGTTGGAATGGCTGCGCCCGGGCGCCATCCTTGCCGGGTTTCTTCATCTTGCATCGACCCAGCAGGATAAGATCGATATCTTGCTGGAGAAAAAGATCACTTCCGTTGCGTATGAGCAGATACAGGCGTCCGATGGTTCCCTGCCGGTATTGCGCCCGTTCAGTCAGATCGGCGGGGCGATGGCGGCGCAGATCGCGGCCCGCCTGTTGCAGAATAATTGGGGCGGCAAGGGTATTTTGATGGGCGGCGTGCCGGGTGTTCCCCCGGCAGAGATCGTGATTCTCGGCGCGGGTGTGGTGGGCACATATGCCACACAAATGTGCCTGGGCATGGGCGCGCATGTTACGGTGATCGACCATAACTTGTCGACGCTTCAAAAGTTATGGGATCGTTTTCCGTCCATCGTCACCAAGATGTCTACAAAGCGAAACATCGAACGTTCGGTCATGTATGCGGATGTGGTCATTGGCGCGGTGTTGACGCCCGGTCAACGCACTCCCATTCTGGTTACGCGTGAGATGGTGCGCTCGATGAAGCCGCGTTCGGTCATCATGGATATCAGTATCGACGAAGGCGGCTGTGTGGAAACCTCGCGCCCGACCACGCATGAACACCCGATTTATATCGAGGAGGGTATTTTGCATTATTGCGTTCCGAACATGCCGGGGGCAGTGGGGCGGACTGCCACGCATGCCTTTGCCAATTCGGCCATGCCGTATATTACCGAAATGGCATCGCTTGGAACGGAATTGATTTTGAGCAACCCGTTCCTTGAGCCTGCCGTTAATACATACGACGGCAGGTTGTTGAATCTTGCGCGCCTGAGCGCAAGGGAGGATTAAATGGCGACTACAAATCTTTATCAATCCCGGGTGACCACAGCGCAGGAAGCGATTAAGACGGTCAAATCGGGGCAGCGCGTTTTTTTAACCGGGAACGTGTCTGTTCCCCAAAAACTTCTTGCCGCGCTGGTGGAGCATGCCCCCAATCTTGAGGACGTGGAAATCTGCCAGGCATTGACTGTTGGTTCTGCGGATTATGTCCGTCCGGAGATGGATGGCCATTTGCGCGTGAACTCCATGTTTATCAGCGCAAATATCCGCCAGGCGGTACAGGAAGGCCGCGCTGACTTTACGCCCGTCCTGTTATCCGAATTTCCCTTGTTGTTTAAGCATGGCATCCTGCCTGTGGACGTTGCTTTGATTCATGTTTCCACGCCGGATGAGCACGGATTTTGCAGTCTCGGCGTGGAGGTGGGGCTTACCAAATCGGCGGCGGAAGCCGCAAAAGTGGTGGTGGCCGAGGTCAACGAAAAGATGCCCCGTACGCTGGGAGATTCGTTCATCCACGTCAGCCGTTTAACTCATATTGTGCCGGTCAACTACCCTGTGCCGGAACACAAGATGGCATCGGAAGGCGATTTGGATATCGTTCAAAAGATCGCGGGATATATTGCGGGTTTGATCCCGGACGGCGCGACCATGCAATTGGGCATCGGGTCGATACCTGATGCGGTGTTGAAATTCCTTTTCGACAAAAAGGACTTGGGTATTCATACCGAGTTGTTTTCCGACGGCGTGATCGATCTCGTCAACGCCGGCGTGCTGACGAATGCGCGAAAGTCCCTGCACCCGGGCAAGATCGTCTCGGGTTTCATCCTTGGAACCCAACGCCTGTATGGCTGGGTGGACGACAACCCGATGATCGAGATGCACCGCACCGAATACGTAAACGATCCATTTGTGATCGCGCAAAACGACCGAATGGTGGCGGTCAATTCCGCGATTGAAGTGGACCTCACCGGGCAGGTCTGCGCCGACAGCATCGGACCGAAACTATACAGCGGAGTCGGCGGCCAATTGGATTTCATCTACGGCGCTTCGCGTTCGAAGGGCGGCGTGCCGATCATTGCCCTGCCCAGCGTGGCAACGTTGCGAGATGGAACGCAGGTAAGCAAGATCGCCGCCATGCTCAAGCCCGGCGCCGGCGTGGTGACCAGCCGAAACCATGTCCGTTTCGTTGTCACCGAACACGGCATAGCGGATTTGTACGGCAGGACCATCCGCCAGCG
>JACPVD010000254.1 GCA_016191895.1 Chloroflexota bacterium
GGTGAATTGGCGCGTCACCCGGCGGCGCGGATGATGTTTTACGTGATGCTTCTCGGCTGGCTCCTCACCAACATTTGGATCTTCGGCTTCGGCCCGGGGTTGGGCGAAATCGCCCGCCTTACATCCAGGGGCTGGGGCGCAATTCTCGTGCTTGGCATCTTCGGGTCGGGGCTGGCCTACATCGCATTCTACGACGCGCTTCAAGCCATCCCCGCTTCGCAACTGGGCGCATTCTTCAACATCGAGCCGCTGGTCACTGCCCTGCTTGCGTCGGTGATGATCGACGAACCCATCACATTGGTCTCACTGATCGGCGGCGCAGTCATTATTTTCGGCGTGTGGCTGGTGAATAGACGGGCTGAAAGTTGAAGGTTCAAAGTTGAAAGCAAGAGCGACACAAAACGCAAAAATTGAAAAAACTAAAAACGGCTGGAGATTGGGAATACAAAAAGGGGATTCTCTTCGCTATCGGGATTCCCAACTCGATGACTATTCCGGGCTTCCCCGGCATAAGTTTCCGCATCCTTCCCTGACCTTGAGCCTGCGCGCAAAAACTTCGGGCAGTTCCCTCCCTGGAACATGGGGCTTCGGCCTGTGGAACGATCCATTCGGCTTATCGCTCGGGTTTGGGGGAAGCCCATTCCAACTGCCGGCATTACCCAATGCGGCATGGTTCTTCTCGGCCTCATCACATAATCATTTATCGTTCACAGACAAGCCGGCGCAAGGTTTTCTGGCGCAGGTGTTTCGCTCGCCGAAATTTCATCCGCTGTTGATTCCCGCCGGGCTGGCGCTTCCCTTCTCGCGCAAGATGACACGAAAACTATTGGGCAGGATCATCGCCGAGGATTCATCCGCTCTCAGCGTGGACGTGACCCAATGGCATGCATACAGACTCGAGTGGAGTCCGATGCGGACGGCCTGGTATGTGGATGAGGCTCTCGCGTTCGAGTCGCCGGCAAGTCCGAACGCGCCGCTGGGAGTCATCATCTGGATCGACAATCAATATGCGGCTTTTACCCCGGAAGGCAAAATCGCATTTGGCGTTTTAGAAACGGAGGATGCATGGATCGAAGTGGAGGGGTTGGAAATTAAATGAGGCGTGATAAAGTACCGCGACATTCATGTCGCGGTACAAAAAAAACGTCATCGCCAAAAACCTGGGATGAAGATTCGCAAAAGAATATCAACCAGCAAGCCAAACATAAAGAGCGAGCCGAAATAGCGGTTGTTGTAAAACGCATAGCCCACAAAATACAATGGCCAACCGGGCTGGCCTTCGGGTGGGGTCTCGGGTTTGGGTTTCAGGAACACGGGATAGATCTTCAGAAAGCGCGGAATTGCAAGCAGGACGATCGCCATCACCGGGGTGAAGAATTTTGTGGCGATAAGATAGGCGGTCAGGAAATAGGGAATCACCATCATTGCCAGCACAGTGAAACGCGAGACCTTTTCGCCAATGACAACGGGGAGCGTGAAGATTCGCTTGGCTTTGTCCTTGTCGAGTTTGTCGATGTGCTTGCCGAAGATCACAGTGGTGACGCCGAGCGCGTATGGCAGGCAGGCGAGGACAACATCCCAACTCCATTGACGGGTCAGGACATAATACCCGCCGCCGATCATTAGCGGGCCCCAAACCAAAAGCACGGCCGCTTCCCCAAGCGCGATGTATTTCAACGGCCATGTGTAAAACAGGACAAAGAACATGCCGAGCGCGAGGAGCGTCCAGACTACAGGGTCGTTCGAGTTGACAAAGACAAGATAGATCCCGGCGGCAAATGCAAGCAGGGCGGTAACGGCGAAATAGGTCAGGTGCTGTGTTTTGGTCATCAGGCCGGAGGCAACAGGCTGCGCCCCGTAGATGTTACGGTAGTAGTTATCCTTATCCACGCCGCGAACGTAATCGGTGTAATCGTTGAAAATATTGTTGGAGGCATGCGCCATGATCAGGCCAAAGACAAGCGCAAGCCAGGGAAGGAAACTGAATGCGCCGTCGCGCCAGGCGAAGAGGCCGGCCAATGCGGCGGAGATAAAGGTCATGACGAGGACTGCGGCACGGGTGGAGA
>JACPVD010000255.1 GCA_016191895.1 Chloroflexota bacterium
ACGAAGCAAACTCCTTCGCCAGCCCTCGCCACCACTCATCCTTCTCCCCGGGGACAAACGGCGTGTACAACGTCAACCGATCCGCAATTCCATCGAAACGCTTCTTTAAATCGCCTGCCAGATTTTCGGGTGTGGTCATCAGGCAAAATTCGTCCAGCATGTCGTCGGTGATGAGCATGGGCATCTCGGCCCATTCGCCTTTTGCGGCAAAGCCCGATAACTTTTCGGCGGTTTCGCCCCAGCCGTGAAAGTCCATGACCGCTTTATAGGAGGGGGTGCTGGCGTAAAACGCGATCTGCATCCGCGCAAAGGATTCTTCTTCGGGCGATGTAGCGATAAACGGGGTCATCGAAATGGAAATGTCTGTGCGGTTTCGCCCGCTTTTTTGCAGGCCATCTTCGATCGCGGGCAGCATCATTTCATTCATATATCGCGGACTATTGAACGGGTGCGCATGAAATCCCTCGCATAGTTCCCCGGCCAGCCTGGCAAGCCCAGTGTTCACACCTGCGATATAAATTGGGATTAGGTTTGCTCCCCTCTCCTTTAGGAGAGGGGCCGGGGGTGAGGTCAAGGGCAAAGGCCCCGGGTTAAAAAACGGCGACATCAGCGTGGCTTTGTAATATTCGCCGCGAAAATTTAATTTCGTTCCATTTTGCCAGCAATCCCAAAACGCGCGGATGACTTGAATCTGCTCGCGCAATTTTCCCGTAACAGACTCCGGCCATGACATGCCAAACCTGCGCTCGATGTGCGCCTTGACCTGTGTGCCCAACCCTAAGATGAATCGTCCGCCGGACTGGGCGGCGAGGTCCCATGCGGTGTAGGCCAGCGTCGCCGGCGACCGCGCAAACGAAACCGCAATCGCCGTCCCGAAGTTTAGACGCGTTGTATGTTCGGCGATTAGCGCGCAGGGCAGGAAGGGATCGTGCTGGGTTTCCTGGGTCCACAGCGCGTCGACCCCGATTTCCTGTGCGGCCTTTGCAATGGAGGGAATGTCATTCAATTGAACAGGGGGAAGGGCGGCATCGAGTTTCAAAGCTCTAATCTCCAATTTCTAGTTCTCTAACAGATACGCCATGATCCAATTCGTGGTCGCGTTCAAACCGTCCATGTGCGCGCGTTCATAATTATGGGATGCGTCGATGCCGGGACCGATCAGCGACAATGCCACGTCGCCACCAGCGCGCCAGAGTGCTTCGCCGTCGGAACTATAAAACGGATACACATCCGTCTTATAGGGAATGCTGTGTTTCTCCGCGATCGCTTTCATCTTTTTATTCAAGCCCTCGTGATACACGCCGCCGCTGTCCTTGATGCACAGCGTCGCGTGAAATTCATCCGACTCCTGGCCTTTGCCCACCACTGCCATATCCACGCTGACGACTTCCGCAACCTCGGCAGGGATTCCCGCCGCCGCGCCGTGACCGACCTCTTCATAATTGGAAATGTGGAAATATGCGGTTCGCGCCGGACTTTGACCGGATTCTGCCATCGACCTGATCGCCGCGACGATGTTTGCAACACACGCCTTGTCGTCGAGGAATCGCGAGCGGATGAATCCATTGGTTACCTCTACGCGCGGATCGAACGCCACGCAATCGCCGATGTTGATTCCCAGCGCGCGCGTCTCCTTTTCGGAGGCCGTTCGCGCATCGATGCGGACTTCCATATGATTGTCGTTGCGCGGGGTTTCGCTTCCCGCCGGGCCGAAGATATGACCCGACGCCGTGTCGATCAGTACTGAGCCGCGAATCTTTTCGCCCGCCGACGTGAAAATCCACACGCCTTCTGTTTCAACGGTGGGCCACTGAATCCCGCCAATCCGGCTTATCCTCAACCTACCATTGGATTTGATCTCTTTGACCACCGCGCCGAGCGTATCCACATGCGCGGTCAATGCGACGGGCGCTTCCCCGCTTTTTCCCTGCCATTTGGCAACCAATGCCCCTTTGCGGGTGCGCGATAATTCCAATTGCCTGTATTGGGACAATTCCTTTTCCACAAAGGCTATGGCGGGTTCCGCAAACCCGGTCGGAGAGGCAATATTGAGCAGGTCAACGAGGAAGGTGGTGAAATGAGTTTCGTCAATTTTAGGGAGTGTCATATCGTTATCCAAAAAGGCGCCTTTTCAAAAAGAAGGGGAAAGTGGGGTGTTGTGAGCGCGCGAAGCGCGCTCACAACACCCCACACCCCAATTTTATTTCCGATTATATCCCTTCGAACGCTTTGATCTTCTCGCGCCACTCGTGCGGAATGGCAATGGTTTTTTGCTGGCCGTAGTCATATGTTACCATCACAACCTCCCCTTTGGACAATTCTTTGCCCGTCTTCGCAGCGACGATGTTCTGCGCCCATGTCATCGACTTGTTTCCCATTTTTGCCACATGCACCCCGACCTTGATCTGCTCGCCGTAATAGACCGGCGCCAGGTAGGCAATGTGAATATCCGCCAGAATCACGCCGATCTCCATGAACGACTGGTCTTTCGAGAATAGTCCCAACTGGATCATGTAGGCGATCCGCGCCTGCTCGAAATAAGTGAGATGCTTCGCGTTGTTCACATGTCCCTGCGGATCCAGATCTCCATAGCGGATTTCGATGGGGTGAAAGAATTTGAAGTGGGTCATGGCGTGATTATAGTTCGATAGTTGGATAGTCGGGTGGTTGAATAGCTGGATGGTCTCATTGTTGTTCGTGAAACCCGATCCACCAACAACCACCAAACCATCAAACGACACAACGCCAAACAACCAAACGACTAATCACAATACCTTGCCAGCCCGGCCTTGTCATGAAGGATGAATCTTCCCTCCACATCCGTGCTGACGAGTCCCTGCTCTTTGAACAGTACCATGGCCTGGTTTACGCGCTTGCGCGAAGCGCCCACAAAATCGGCCAGGTCGCCCTGGGTCATCACAATATGGATTCGCGTGCCGCTCTCGACGCCATGCCCATAACGCTCGGCAAACGCCAGCAATTGACGCGCCACCCGTCCGTTCACATCCAGCGTGGCAAGGGATTGAATCACCTGGTCCGAAAGCCGTACCCGCGCCGAAAGAATTCGCACCAGATTGCGCGACACAGGCGGAAAATTATCCTGAATGTAATTGAAGGTCGAGCGGTCCATCCAAAGCATCAACGACTTTTCGAGAGTCACGGCGCTGGCGGAACGCCCCATGCTGTCGATCAGGCTCATTTCGCCGAGCAGGTCGCCGCTTCCCAGCACGGAGAGGATCACGTCGCGCCCGCCCTGTTCCACATAGATCTTCACCGTGCCGTGCAAAATGACGAACACCGCCTCGCCGGGCTGTTCGATGGTCATCACGTTCGTTCCCTCCGCAAAGATTCGGCGATGCGCGTGTTTCGACACCCAATCCAGTTGCGCGGAGGAAAGCCCCTCGAACAGTCTTATATCCGAGAGAATATTGCGGGTATCGTCCGTTTTTATTTCAGCCATTCTCAACATATTGTACTTCCCTTTCCACTATGGAGGCGGGTTGCGCGGGCGTGAGGGCAATCTCCAGGCCTTCACAGGCGGCGCGCGAGTTGGGGAATATTTTTTTCGCGACAGATTCCTGCGCTGCCACCCAATCGTCAGGGTAGGATGGGTCGTGATGGAACAGGATCAGTTCGCCCGTCGAGGAGGATGCGGCGAGTTCGGCGGCCATCGTTGCGGTCGAATGTCCGAATCCCTGCGTGGATGAAAATCCCGCCAGCGTCCCGCGATAATGGTCCTCGTTGTATTGCGCGTCGTGGATCAATACATCGGCGCCGCGCGCAAACGCCGCCAGCCTGCGATCGCCGCCTGCGTAGCCTTCGGTATCCGTCGCATATATCACAGACCTGTCGCGCCATTCGATGCGATAGATATAGACTCCGCCAGGATGCGCGTACGATTTATGAATGCGAACGACGACCGCGTCATTCCCCGGCCCGATGCCTGATTCAGCGAAATGGATTTTTTCCTCATCCCAAACAATAACCTGCGACTCGCGAACCGATTCGATGCGCTTTGCCGAAGCCATGTCGCGCAAACGGACGGGGAACGTTTCCGCCGATTGATTGTGTTCGAGAACATGCTTCATTGTTTGCGGCGTTCCACCCGGGCCGAAGATGCGCAGGCGGGCGGCGGGCGCGTAGGCCGGCGCAAAGAAGGGAAACCCCTGCGTGTGATCATGATGCAGGTGACTGAACAACAGCATCAACTCCAGCGGACGTTTTTGCTTCAGCAATTCGCGCCCCAGCGGGATGATCCCGGTGCCGGCGTCGAGGATGATGACGCGCCCGCCGGCGTTGATTTCCACGCACGACGTATTGCCCCCAAAACGAATTGTATTTGGACCCGGCGCGGGGTAACTTCCGCGCGCGCCCCAGATTTTGATTTTCATTTCGTTGTTCATCATGACGCCTCCGTGGAAATAAAATTGGAATGTGGTGTGCTTTTATTATCGTCGGAGCGGAGTTTTCTTCAAGGAAAGTTTTCGCATGCGGGCTGGGAAATATGTCACAGCGGTATAATCCCCTCATGCTGACCGACCTGCAATTAAAGGACCATCTTCGATTGCGGAAGCCCCACCCATGCGGTTCCTATGAATGGACGGTGGTGCGTCTCGGCGCGGATATCGGCCTGGAATGTAAAGGCTGTGGTCATCGGGTGATGCTCACGCGCCGCGAACTCGCAAAACGCATGAAGGCGAATCTAACGAAGAGGGAAGAGCAGACCAGTTCGCCGCAGACGGACGCCGGTAAACATTGATGTTTTGATAAATCACTTCCATTCAGGAGACACGCAACATGGCAAAACAAGACCCGAAGACCAACATGGGTTCGCTTCGCATCGGGTTATTCACCGACACGTATGCGCCGCAGGTCAATGGCGTTTCCATTTCCCTGCAATTGATCTCGGATAGATTGCAAAAGAGGGGACATCAGGTGACGATTTTTGCGCCGCGTTTCCCCGGCTACAAAGACGACCAGCCAAATGTGATGCGTCTGCCTTCGTTGAAATATTTGAATAACCCGCCAATTTATGTGGCCGTGCTTGGCACGCCGCGATCCACATGGTCGCTGACGCGCAAACACTTCGACGTGCTTCACGCGCACAGTCCCGCGAGCGTGGGGTTGCTGGCGTATCTGACAGCCTCCACCAAGCGTGTGCCGTTGATCTACACCTATCATACGTCCATTACAGACTATACCCACCATATCAAACTCCTCGGCGGCACGGGCGTGATTCGTCATGCGGCGCGCTGGTTTAGCGCGGCATCCACCAATCTTGGGGATCAGGTGGTTGTGCCTTCGCCGAAGTTTTACCGCCTTTTACTGGAACAAAAAGTGACCAAGCCGATTCATACCATTCCAAATGGAATCGATTTGAGCGCCTTCAAAACGGCGAAACAGCCCGGGATTTTTCGAAGCAGGCTCGGGTTAAGCCCGGATTCGCCGTTGTTGTTGTCGGTGGGAAGGATCGACCCG
>JACPVD010000270.1 GCA_016191895.1 Chloroflexota bacterium
CCCTCCGGCAGCGATTCGTCCTGAAGATGGGATGAAAGCGCGGAGAGACCCGCCGCCTGCTTCGTCGAATCCAATTGGATGGGCAGGATGCCGTCCAACCCGGCAGTTGTCATCTGCCAGTTTACGCCGCCCGCCACGAACAATTTTCCGCCCCGCGCCAGCCATAATTCCATGGCTTGTTTTTGTTCAGTGGAAAGGGTCCCGGTGTCCACATTGGCAATGATCAGCGCGTCCATCGCCTCCCATCCCTGCGCGCGATCGGGCAGGTCGTCCACGGTCAACTGCGCCACCTGCGTTACGCCGCTGAGCGGGCGGACATCCCTCAGAAGGTCGTAGGCCGACGAGTTATCGGAAAGGACGCCGAACAGCGTGAATGAACTGGATGCGCAACTCGCATTGACGAATTTTTGCGCCAGTATTGTTTTTCCATCCAGGACGCTCACGGTGAACGTCCGCGCCGCGCTTGTTGGATACGCATATAAAAAGAAGTCCTTGCGTGACGTGGTCGGCAGGGACACATCCGCCCCAAATATCGAAGTCCCGCCGAGATCGTTCTGGTATGCTGCCTGCACCCGCGCTTCCACGTCCGGGCCCATGTTTTGCGCGGTGATATGCACCGGAATCCACATGCCCGGCTTGCAGAAACCGTCCAGCCCGGCGTGGGCGATGATGTTAACGCCGCTGTCGGTTTGCGCATTGGCATTGCCGGTTAACCCGGCCGTCGCAAGCAAAACCAGCAAGGCCAGAAAAACAATCTTCCTGCGGGAAAGAAGTATCAATCATCCTCCTTTAACGAATGGCGAAATCATATCACAAGAGGGATGTATACTTGAATTGTGTTTGTGCCCGGGCAATTTCTCACTTCCACGTTGCGCTCCCATCCTTATGGCGATTCGATCGCGCGCATTCTGGCGTTCGCATTCAATTCGGCGGAGCCGGGCGCGGCGGTGAAAGTATACCTGCGCGGGAATCCGTTGCCGGGCGCGCGCCGCACGTTTGCTTTGGGATTGGGAAAAGCGGCCTGCGCGATGACCTCTGCATTGGCGGACGAAATTCGCCTGATAAATACTCTCGTCATTACCAAACACGCTTCACCCCTCGGCCTTGAGCCTGTTACCGTTATCGAAGGGAATCATCCCATCCCCGGCCGGGGCAGCCTCGCCGCAGGGAACGCCGCGTTGGAATTTCTCTCGCAACTGACGCAGGATGATTTGCTCATTTGCCTGATCTCCGGCGGCGGCTCCGCGTTGATGTCATCTCCGCGCATTCCACTGGAAGATTTGCAAGTGTTGACATCTACACTGCTTGCATGCGGCGCGCGCATCGATGAGATCAACACATTGCGCCGTCACATCGATAGCCTCAAAGGCGGGGGAGTGGCGCGATTATCAAATGGGGCGCGAATTGTCAGCCTGATTCTTTCGGATGTGGTTGGCGATTCTCTGGAAGCCATCGCCTCCGGGCCCACCGCGCCCGACCCGACGACGGTTGCCGATGCTTCGCTAATTCTTGAAAAATATGACCTGAAAAATGAAATCCCCGCATCCATTCTTCATTCGCTACATGAAACCTTGAAACCCGGTGATCCAATTTTTGGCCGTGTTGAAAATAGAATCATCGCCAGCAATCAGATCGTATTGAAGGCCGCAGAGGTTCAAGCAAAACAGGAAGGCTTTGAAACAAAGATTATCCGCGTTAATTTGCAGGGGGAAGCGAGTGTTGTAGGGCGCGAAATTGCGTTGACGTTGAAGGAATCACTCGTGTCGATCCAACGTCCATTTTGTTTGCTGGCAGGCGGAGAAACGACTGTTACTTTGAATGGGGACGGCAAAGGCGGCAGGAATCAGGAACTTGCGCTCGCAGCCGTGGATGCGCTGGATGGTTTGACGGATGTGATGTTGATCTCGATCGCGACCGATGGTGAAGACGGCCCAACCGACGCGGCGGGCGCGGTGACGACGGGCGAATCCGCTCAAAGGGCGAATCGGCTTGGGATGAGCGCGGCAGGCCACTTATCCAGAAATGATGCGCGCACTTTTTTTGCGGGGCTGAATGATCTCATCAAGACAGGCCCAAGCGGCACGAACGTCAACGATTTGATTCTCTGTTTTGCGTTTTAGAAAGCCATCTGTACGGCAACGTTCACGCTGCCTTGTAGCGACAAGATAAATCTTGTCGTACTATGTTAGGAGAAAAGCGCGGTCAATCCAAACGTGATGATGACCGCGCCGGAAATGCGATTGATCCACGCCATGCGACTCGGCGTCAACCGTTCGCGCATCGACCCGACCCCGAAACTGAGCGCCAGCCACCAGCATGCAGACCCCGCAAACACTCCTGCCACCAACACGGTGGGCATGGCTGTGCTTCCGATGTACATCGTCCCGGCGAAGATTGCCGCAAAGGAGAGGATGGTCATCGGGTTGGTGATCGTAAGAAAAAACGTCGAAAAATATGCGCCGAGGTATCCGCCCTTGTTGACGTGTGCCGCATGGTCGGCGGGCTTTTCTAAAAAGGTTTTCACGCCGAGATACAAAAGAAAACCCCCGCCGATGATTTTTAGCCAGACCGCATTGCCGACCAATAGATCGGTGACCATGGTTAGTCCAAACGCGGCGATCGCGCCATAGACCATGTCGGCGGTGGCGGCACCCATGCCGGAGAGGAAGCCGGTCAATTTCCCTTCGGCCAATGTGCGGCGGATGCACAACACGCCGATCGGCCCGACCGGCGCGGCGATGGAGAGTCCGATGAGAAATCCGCGAAGGAAGATGAGGATGGGTTCAGGCATAAATGTTTGGGAGTTTGGAATCTGGAGCGTTTACCGCAGAGTATTCATGAAAGGGTTTCATCCCGAAGGATGAAAATGGAGTCCAAAGTCTCCAGACTTTGGAGCGAGAGTCGAGCGCCAGGAGGCGTTCGACTCAGTTCAAACCTATTTTTATATCAGACCACGGAGCACACGGAGGTTTTAAAGGCTTTTCTCTGTGATCTTTGTGCGCTCTGTGGTGATAAGGCACTTAAGAAACAGTCTCTTAAATCAAAAAGGGACATCCCGCAAGATGTCCCTTTTGTGAGCGTTATATCGCGGCTTCTTCTTTACGTTTGAACCAGTTATTCCACTCGCGGTTTTCCCAGACCACCAAAATGGGCGCGGCGTTAAAAATGGACGAGTACGTTCCGCTGAAAATGCCGATGAGCAGGATGATCACAAAGTGACGGATGCTATCGCCGCCGAAGAGTACCAGGGCAAACAACGTGAACATCACGGTGAGCTGCGTGGTAATGGATCGGTCGAGGGTCTGCACGATCGAGTGATTGACCATCTTTTCATAATCGATGCGGCGCAGGATGCCCGAATTCTCGCGGACGCGGTCGAACACCACGATGGTGTCATGCACCGAGAAGCCGATCACGGTGAGAAGCGCGGTCAGGAACAATGCGTCCGCCTCCCACCCGAGGAAATAACCAAAGATCGCCTCCGCGCCGAGCACCA
>JACPVD010000282.1 GCA_016191895.1 Chloroflexota bacterium
CCGCGATATTCGAGATAGCGGCGGATGATGTCGAAGACCAGCGCCGACATGGCATGGCCGACATGCGCGTCGTTGTAAACCGTCACCCCGCAGACGTACATTTTGACGAGATTCGGCTCGAGGGTTTGAAATTCTTCGGTCTTGCGGGTGAGAGTGTTGTAGATTTTGAGCATGTTATGTATTTTACCGCAGATGACCTTGTATATTATTGTCCAAATCCCTTAGCGCAAAGGCGCAATGACGCCAGGACGCAAAGGTGAGCCGCCGAAAAAAAAGATCAATCGCACCGCGAAGAGGCGAAGACAGCGAAGGAACACTTCAAGAGTCTCTTCGCGACTTCGCATCTTTGCGTTAAAAAAACTCGTACATTCCGCAAGCCGCCGTTTTACTGCGCCGTATTCCCGCCATCGACCAACAGCAAATGACCGGTCACAAACGAAGATTCATCCGACGCGAGAAACAAAACGGCATCGGCGATCTCTTCGGGTTTTCCAAAACGACCCATCGGAATGTACGCGCTTGATTCCCTGATCGCCTCCTCCAACGTGATGGGATCGGAGCCTTCGAAGTATCCTGTTTCCATCCAGCGGTCGACAAACGTATCGCCGGGGCAAACCGCGTTCACGCGGATTCCGTCCCGCGCATGATCGAGCGCCATGGCCTTTGTCATCATCGCCACCGCGCCTTTGCTCATCACATACGGAAACGCGTTCTTTCCCGCCACCACAGACCAGTCCGATCCGTTGTTGACGATCGTGCCTTTGCCTTGTTTCTTCATGTGCGGAATCACAAACTTGCACATGCGCCAGACCGCTGTGATGTTGATCTCCATGGTTCGTTGCCAAACCTCATCGGTGGTTGTCTCCGCCGTCCCCTGGGTGACGATGCCCGCGTTGTTGAACAAAATATCAATGCGATTAAATTCCTTAAGCGCGACGTCGACGACTCTTTGGCAGTCTTCGCCCTTTGTGTGATCCGCTTCGACAAACACGCATCCGACTCGCCTCTGCCTGCATTCCGCTTCGACGAGATTCCCCAACCCGGAACGTCTGCCCGTTAAGACCAGGTCAGCCCCCTCGTCTGCGAAGCGAAGCGCGGTGGCTTTTCCAATTCCGCTGGTTGCGCCGGTGATAATGGCGACTTTGCCTTTGAGTCTTATGGTGTCTCCTTGTTTTCTATTTTATCCCGTCACGCAAGCCTGCATGCAGGGCAATCGCATCGATAATCCGGCTATTTCTTCTTCGGTTTTTCCGCCTGCAACGATTGAAGCGTTTCGAGATCCTGTTTCAGGTTGCGGTTGCGGATGTAGATGCTGGCAACGTATATGCCAATCACCAGGAAGGAAAGGACATAGCCGGCGATCATGTAACCGGATGTATCGGGCGTGGTTTGAAGGAACATGGGGGTTCTCCGTTCGTGAGTTTTCTTATCCGTTAATTTCTGAAAAAGCAAAAGAATCTCACCACAGAGATCACGACGCTTTGCGCACAGAGTTTTCTAAAAGATTTTCTCAGTGGACTCTGTGCGCTCTGTGGTTAAATCTTTTTACTTGAACCTACATCGAAGCCTTGAGTTTGAGTTGCTCGGCCTTTTCCTGCATGTTGGCAAGGCGCAGGCGATGCCACATGAAGTCGATGAAGACAACGGTGAAGGCAAAAAGCGCAAAGAAGAATGCGACGCGCATATCCGGCGTCATGCCAAAATCACCCTTAGCTTCTGCATTTTGAACGCCAATGACAACAGGGTGGATGGTTCGACTTTGTGCCAAACGTATGGACATAAACGTAATAGGTGCGCTGAGGCCACCCAGCAGGGTGTAGACTGCGCCAAAGCGGGCGCGTTTCTCTGGTTCTTCAATACCTTGCCTTAACATGAAATAGGCAACATAAATCAATTCAGTAATTGCAGCAGTGGTCAGACGTGGGTCCCACGTCCACCAGGTCCCCCAAATTGGGCGCGCCCAAATGGAACCAAGCGCGATCGTGATGAAGAAGAACACAGTGCTGACTTCCACCGCGGCCACTTCGAAACGATCCCACATCATATTTTTCGTGGCGAGGTAGGCGATGCCGGCGATGGCCGCCAGCACAAAGCCAAGAAGCCCCACCCAGGCGGTGCCGATGTGGAAATAGAAAACTCGTTGAACGTCTCCCATCACCAATTCGGTGGGCGCAAAGACAAGGGCAAGATAGGCGGAGACTGCCAATAGGATAATGGATACAACGTCGAGAATTTTTAAAGCAATGGGTCTGGGTTGCATGGAAACTCCTTCGATTTAAGAATGATTCGCTGATTTACTGACTCGTCGACTCGTTCACTCCTCCACCACATAATCGAACACCATGAACGCGACGGCGATGAAGACGACGTCGTACACGATGAGCAGGTTAAGCGGGGTGAGAATATCTTCAATGGCGTCTCCGGCGAGTAGGCCGCTGCAGGCTTTTACCGACGCCAGCAGGACGGGCATCGCGACCGGGAACAGCAAGATGGGAAGCAATATCTCGCGGGTGCGCGTCTGCGCCGACATGGTGGAGAGCAAGGTGCCGACGGATGTGTATCCGATCGAGCCAAGCAGAATCACACCGACAAGGTCAAGCCGCAGCAGGTTTACATTGTATAGCAGGCTATACACCGGCAGGACGATCGCCTCCACCACCAGCATGAAAGCCAGGTTGCTAAGCGCTTTGCCAAAAAATATTGCAGAGCGATCCACCGGCGCGAGCAGGAGACCGTCCATACAGCCGCGATCCTTTTCCACAGACATGGAACGGTTTAATCCAAGCGTTCCCGCAAAGGCAAAAGTGGCCCACAACACGCCGGCGTTGACGGTCTTGCGCACTTCGATGTTCAATTCCAATGCGAAGTTGAAAATGATGATCACCAACAGGGAAAAGACCAGCATCGCCGAAACCAGTTCGAACGAGCGGAACTCGGCGGCAAGGTCTTTTCGCACGATGGCGAAAGTCGCTTTCCAAAGGGATGGGGCGGGAGTTTTCATATTATCAATCAATTGGGGTGTGGGGTATGTTGAGCGCGCGAAGCGCATTCAACATACCCACTTTTCCCTTATCTTTTGAAAAGATGCAAAAAGGCGCAACCTGAATTTCAAGACTCCAACGACTGTTTATAAAACGCGAGCAGATTTGTCTTTGCCAAATCCGATTTTGAGATCGATGCGGCGATCACGCCCCGCGAAAGGATGTCGAAACGGGTGGCGAGCTCTTCGGCGCGGACAAGGTCGTGCGAGGTCATCACTACGGTGCGTCCCTTCGCGGCGACTGAACGCAGGACATCATCCAGCATTTCGGAGGCGTCCTGGTCGAGGCCGGTATACGGCTCATCGAAAAGCATTACTTCGGGGTTATGGATGACAGCGCGGCCAATGGCAAGGCGTTGTTGCATTCCGCGCGAAAACGTGCGCACCAAGTCTTTGCGTCGATTCTCCAGATCGACCATCTTCAACACTTCGGTGATTCGCGCTTCGATGGCTTCGATGCCGTACATGCGGCCATAAAAGCGCAGATTCTCCTCTGCGGTGAGATCGGGGTACAACAATGGAAGATGCGAAACGACTCCCAACTTCGCCCGAACCTGCGCGGCCTGATTGGGCAGGGAATGCCCCGCCACCTTTACCTCACCAAGCGACTGCCGCGAAAGCGACGAAAGGATTCTCAAAAAGGTGGTCTTGCCCGCTCCGTTTGGACCAAGCAACGCCACAAACTCACCCGGCGCGACGGAAAAATCCAGCCCGCGCAGGATGGTCTTCAACCCAAAACGTTTGACAAGATTCCTAACTTCGATCATGTTATCGATACAATCACCAATCACGTATTTAGAGATTAGAGATTGGTGATTGCACTTACGCCTTCCTCTTCAACGAACCCTTCAACTCTTCGCGCCTTTGTTTGTAGGCCGCATCGGATATCTTTCCGGCGCGGTGCAAGTCATCAAGGGCGATGATCGCATCCAGTGTCGACTCGGAGTCGCCGGTTCCCGCTTCATCGTCATCGTCGAAATCATCTTCGAGGGATTTGCGGTCGCGCATGTACAGCCACACGCCGGCCAGGATCAGGACAATTCCGAACGCGCCAACGCCGATCAAGAGAGTCTGGTTTTGGGTGATATCCGGGTTATCGGTTGTGTTCTGAGGTTTGCCTGTGATCGTAAACTCCAGGCTTTCGCCTTTGTTGATTCCGCTGATGGAATACACGTGAAAGTTCGTCGTTTGAATGGCCTGTATGCCTTCATCTACAAGCCCGGCGCCTTCCGCTTCCATGCCTTCGGGCAGGTACAAATTCACCAGCCCAACCGGCAACAACGCGGACTGTGAAATTTCCACTTCCTTTTCTTTTGGGATCGACGCGAACGCGATCAGGCCATACGGGACTTCATCTGGCGGCATCGCGAAACCTTTTTCGGTGGGGACAAATACCGCACTGTCTTGTGTGGCTTCGTAGCCAAGACCTTCCGCGCCATCCGGCGGCGCGATGAACGGCACAGTCTGGTTGTCGCTCATGTCGATGACGATGGTTTTGTCGCCTTCATTGCTGATGGTATACACTGCAAAGATCTGTGCCGAGTTTTCGCCGGCAAAGTCGAAGAACAGTTGCAGAGAGTCGATCTTTAGCGGCGAGAAGTCGCCGGTGACGGCGTATACGGTGATGGGTTGCAAAATCACTTCGCTCGCGCCGGCTTCCACGATCACAAGATCGGAGCGATAATCGAGTCCTTCCACAGTCGTTTCAGCGATGTAGATCAGCCCTTCAGGAATTTCGATATTTTCAAAGACGAACGTCCCATCCGCATTTATAGTCGACTCGTACGAAGCCGCCTCCTGCGGCCCTGCGGACGGGTCTGCGCCGTGTTCATACGCCCGCAATATGACTTTAAGACCGGGTGGAAGCGCCGCGCCGGTCTTGTTATCGATCGAGCCGCTGACATTGCCGAACCCGGCTATCGCTTCCGGCGTGACCGCAGCCTGCGTGCCGTCAACGGGTGTTTGCTGCGCCGACGGAGTCCCGCCCCCGGCGCTGACCGGGGTCAATGTCGCTGAAGCAGTTGTCGGCGCGGCAAAGGACAGCGTGCGAACGTATGCAGCCAATTCCGTGAATCCGCCCTCGGTCATCCTGGAGTCCAGCCCGGGAAATTCCGGCGTTCCATCGCGGAGAATTTTCGCAAGCTCCATGTTGGAGATCGACGCCATCCATTCCTGGTTGCGGAAAATTTCTGTGGGGCAGTCTGCGCAAACTGTTTCGAATAATTCACGGCCTCGTTTTAGATCTTTTTCAGCAACATAAAGTGTAAGCGCATACGCAACCACGTCCCAGCGTTCCTGATCGCTCAGACTGCTGAACGGCGGCATGAAGCGATCGAGATTACCCTGTGTCACCTGCGCATACCACTTCGATGGCTGCGCAGTTTGTCCATACTCGGCCAGGCCAAGCGGCGCAGCTGTGACGGGGAGTTGCTTGCCCTGCTCGCCATCGCCCAACCCGGCGACACCATGACAGGCCGCGCATTTTTCCGCGTAAATGATCGCGCCATTCGCTATATCGGGCGCACTGGCAGGATATAACGGCCCTAGCGTTGGAACCGGGGTCGGCGGCACGTAACCGGGGGGCGGGGTCACATCTTCGGCGAGCGTGAAGTTGCATGCGGCAAGTAAGACGATAATGATTGCAAGGACAATTGCGCGATGTAATTTCATGTATTTCCTCAATGATGCGTGATTCGTAATGCGTAAAGCGTAATTACGAATCACGCATTACGTTTTACTGCAACGATTTCCCGCAGGATGGGCAGAATTTATCCGAGACCAGAACCGGCTTGCCGCATTTCGGGCAGAACCCCGCGGATTTTCCGCTGTGCTGCTTGCGGCGGGCGGCGATCATGGCTTCGATGTCGTCGTCTGCGTCCGCAACGGCGGCGCGTTTCGAGGCCGAGTCGGCGCGGACGGCAGCGGTGGCTTTTTCGATTCGCGCTTCGGCGTTGATCGAAGAAGACATGGCCGGGGCGAGTTCATCAAGTTTGCGCAGGATGTTCGCGCCTTTTTGCAAAAGCGTCGCGCGTTGATCGGGATATTCGCCTTCGGGAATTTTGCCCAGTTTGAAATCGAAATCGAGTTCCTGCAACGAGTCGATCACGCGGTCGCGTTCCGCTTTGAGCGCCGAGACTTCGTTCGATTCGGCCTTGCGCAGGCGGCGTCCGCGGGTTGTAAACGGCGCATATAAATACATGCCGACGATCACGATCACAGCGAAGACAAGAAAGAGTGAGCCGAGTTCCATGAAGAATTCCCTATTCGATGCTTTGAATGATGGATTTGATCTCATCCACTGACACGAAGGGGCCGATCTTTACATGGCGCAAAACACCCTCGCGGTCGATGAAATATGTTTCGGGCACACCCATCTGGCGATTCAAAATGCTGGAGATGTTCGATTTCAGATCGGGCGCATTGGGAAAGGTGATATTGAATTTTTTCAGGTATTCGAACGCGCCGGCGGGCGTATCCACATAATCCACGCCGATGAAGATTACGTCGCCGCCGTCCCTGTAAAACTGCCAGGCATCTTCGAGTTCGGGCGCTTCCTGTTCGCAGGGCTTGCACCACGAAGCCCAAATGTTGATCACCACGATCTTGCCCTGCAAGTCGGAAAGTTTCATTTTCGCGATGTCGCCGTATTCATAGCCTTCGTAATAGACCAGTTCGAAATCCGGCACCGGCTGTCCAATTTCAGCCATCGGGTTGCGCGCGCGTTTTAATCCAAACCCTACCAGCACCAACAGGCCGGCAAGAATCGCCCAAATCACACTTTGCGCCCACATCGGCACGCC
>JACPVD010000283.1 GCA_016191895.1 Chloroflexota bacterium
AGTGCTCGACAAACGCTACCGGAACCATCCCGCCTCCGCCGGGCGCTTCGTCAAGGAAGCGCGCCTGATGGCGCAATGGCGCCATGAGAACATCCTCCAGATCTATTACGCCGACGACGCGCAGGGCTTCCCCTACTACGTCATGGAATACGTGGACGGGCAGGACCTCGGCGCGATCATGGAACTGTATCACCAGGAAAACACGCTCATGCCCCTTGCAGACGCCATGCGTGTGGGCAGGGCGGTCGCCGGCGCCCTCGACTACGCCCACCGCAACGGCGTCATCCATCGCGACGTAAAACCCTCGAACATCCTGCTCTCCAAAGACGGGCGCGTCCTGCTGGGCGACTTCGGCATGGCGCTCGACATCCGCGACGGCTCGATGGGAGACATTTTCGGGACGCCCCACTACATATCGCCCGAGCAAGCCAAACGTTCAGCCGACGCGGTTCCCCAGTCCGACATCTACTCGCTGGGCGTCATCATGTACGAGATTCTGACAGGCGCGGTCCCGTTCAACGACTCATCGCCCGCCAGCATTGCCCTGCAGCACATCTCCGAAAAGCCGCCCGCGCCGCGCAGCATCAACCCGATCCTTCCGCTGCCCGTTGAAAAAGTTCTATTGAAAGCCCTTGAAAAAAATATCCGCGAACGGTATCAATCCGGTTCGCAGTTGATGGACGCCCTCGAAGCCGCATTCACCGACAACGGCGCCGAAAAGAAAACGCCCCTGCCCCCGCTGCCCGTCGGCGTGCCAACCGTGCGCCGCAGTGAAAAATCCATCGAGCAGATCTCCAAACGGTCGGTATCCACGCCCTTCGTCGCGCCCGAACTTGTCGTCGAAAAACTGCCAGCCACCGTACATTCAAGCAACAAAAAATCAAAACGAAAACCGTGGCTTTGGGTCGTCATCCCCCTCCTTCTTTTGGGAATCGGAGCCTTTCTCTTCGCCCAAAACGGATTCAAACTCCCGGCCACTCCGCCCGCCGAAATCGAATCCCCCACGCTTCGACCCGCGCCCGAACCTTCCCCGCTCCCCAGCCCCTCCCCCACCTCGACCTCCGCGCCCGAACCGACGGCGACCCTCGTCCCCTTCACGGCCACCGCCGAACCCGCGCCGCAGGGACTGGTCACCCCCACCATCCGCTACCCCGAGGGAAGTCGTTATACGCTTTTCTATAACGAGACAAGCTTCTACATGATGAACCACTCGTATGAAACCCGCAGCATCTCCGGCTTTACCTTCGAACGCGTGGACGAACAGGGTTTGCCCTTCAAGGATCACTTCGAAGCCCATCTGTGGGAGACCCCCGACTTCACCCACCTGCCGCGCAACTTCTGCGTAAACATCACCGTCTACGGCGACCAGGACCCGCCCTACCTCAATCCGCCAGACTGCTGGGCGGGCGTGATCAAAACCGTCCAGGCGCGCTTCGACCGTCCCTTCGACGTGCTGTTCTGGACGCCGAAAGAAGGCTCGACTCATTTCCGCGTAAACTGGCTAAAAGACGAAGTTGCGCTATGCGAGATTGCCGCTGGCGTGTGCGAGGTCTTCATCCCGTAGAACAATTTTCAAATTGTCCCGCGGTTACAGCGCAAATGAACTGGTTCAGGGTTTTTTTATTTCGTACTCCCAGGAAGTCATTTGCAATGAAAATCGCTTGAAACCCGCTATATAATAACTCCATACCTGCAACTGGGAACTCCATTAACGTCTGCCAAAAGGAAGGATAGAGTAATGAGCGATTCCATATCGCAACAACCTGATCCAACCGATGAAAACAGCCAGCAATCGCTTTCTTCCGGGCGGAAATCTTTGACGCTCTTCTGGGTTACCTCGATTATCCTCTTCTTTAATTGTTTTTGTTGTGGATATATGCTTTTGGATTTTATTGATTATGATCCAGACAGGCTTGGCTTTTTGCCGGGCGAACTGTTGCTCCCGGTTGTTCTTATCATCGGCATCTGCCTGCCCTTTACTGTCTTGGCGCTGGCAGGCACCGGAGTCTATTACGGATATCTGGCTTCATTTAAAGCGACAAGTAAAGGCTCCCAAACAGGATTGGCGCTAAATATTCTCTTAATCCTTCTCGCGTGTATTCCGTGTTGCATATTTGCTTTTAGCTTATTTTTAACGAGAGTCGCGGGGATGCAACCGTAAACTCGCGCTCCGTCTTGCGCATCTCTCTTCTCACAATCACTCGATTCCCCGATTCCCTACAGTGTTCGATGCCATCCAGTCATTCAGCTACAGTTCCGCGTGACAAACGTCCCGAAGGATTTCTGGAAAGTTAAGAATCATGCCCACCACCCTTCGGGACGATGTTACTTCAACAC
>JACPVD010000267.1 GCA_016191895.1 Chloroflexota bacterium
AAGGTTTCGTTTACCGTTATGCTTACCACGCCGGCCTGTCCGTTGCGCGGAAAGATCGAATCCGAATCGCGTCAGGCTGTGATGGCCGTCGCCGGCGTGAAAAAAGTGGATATCAAAATGGACTCGGACGTGCCCAACGATGGCCGTATGCGCGGATTGGTCAATATGCCGATTCGCAATGCGATTGCGATTGGTTCGGGGAAGGGTGGCGTTGGCAAATCCACCGTCTCTGTAAATATTGCGGTCGCTTTGGCAAGGGCCGGGGCGCGGGTCGGTTTGATGGACGCGGACATTTACGGTCCCAATACACCCACCATGCTCGGTGTGGAGAAACT
Organism: Chloroflexota bacterium; assembly: GCA_016191895.1. GTDB lineage: Bacteria > Chloroflexota > Anaerolineae > Anaerolineales > Villigracilaceae > Villigracilis. Next base: position 336 of record JACPVD010000267.1, read on the forward strand.
TCCACCGCCAAATGGCAACCGCCTTATTCCCGCCGAAGCCCATGGCGTCAAGATGATCTCGATGGGGTTGCTCGTCAAACCCGGCCAGCCGTTGATCTGGCGCGGCCCAATGCTTAACTCTGCCATCCGTCAGTTTTTGGGGGATGTGGAGTGGGGTGAGTTGGACTACCTCATCATCGACCTGCCGCCGGGGACGGGTGATGCGGCTCTTTCTCTGGCGCAGGCCTTGCCGTTGAGCGGCGCGGTCATTGTGACGCTTCCGCAACTGGTCTCGCTGGAAGATGCGGGACGCGGCCTGAACATGTTCAAGACTCTCGAAGTTCCCATTTTGGGGATCATCGAAAACATGTCGTATCTCGATTTGCCCGACGGAACGCGCATGGATTTATTCGGTTCCGGCGGCGGGGAACAACTTGCCCAATCCACCGAAACCGCGTTCTTGGGGAAAATACCGATCGATCAAAACGTCCGCATCGGCGGCGACAGCGGCAAGCCGATTGTGGTTTCGCATCCCGAGTCGCCGGTGGCGCAGGCATTGACGGACATCTCGCAGAAGATCGCCGCCAAAGCCAGCGTGGCTGCGATGAGCGTGAATAATAGTTTGCCGATTAATATTGTGGAATAGTGGGATGTGCCCCGATTTATTTCAAATACACAACTACCTGTAATCCGCCTTGCGAGAGGTTCCTTGCTTCGATCCTCCCGCCTTGCGCTTCAATGAGTTGTTTGGCGATCGCCAGTCCCAATCCCGTTCCGCCGGAGATGCGCGAACGGGATTTGTCTTTTCGCCAGAAGCGGTCGAAGATGAAGGGCAGGTCCGCTTCGGGGATGCCTGCGCCATTATCGTTGACCGACAGCGCGACGGATTCGCCGTCGAAGTGGATATCGATCCATACCCTGCCGTCATTGGGAACGTAGCGCAGGGCGTTGCTTGTCAAGTTCGCGATGACCTGTTCCGCGCGCTGGGCGTCGGCGTTGACGACAAGGTTTTCCGACAGGCGATTAAGTGACAGTGAAATATTCTTTTCCCTTGCCTCTGCCTGAAAGAGATCGATCACATGTTGCGCAAGGATGCCCAAATCCACAGGCCTGGACTCAAAATGCAACTGGCGCGACTCCGCCAGCGTGAGCAGGCGCAGATCGTCCACGAGTCTTTCGAGGAGATATGTTTGTTCCAGCGCGGTGGAGACGGGTTTTTCCGTTTCAGGGTACACGCCGTCCATGATGCCTTCGAGACGGCCGCGAATGACGGAGAGCGGCGTGCGCAATTCATGGGCGATATCGGCAAGCATGTCGCGGCGTTCGCGGTCATTGCGTTCGAGAGATGACGCCATTTCGTTGAAACTTTCGGAGAGGCTTTGTAAATCCTGCGGACCCTCGGTCGGGATGCGCGTATCGAGTTTTCCGTCGGCGACGGCGCGGGCGGCGAAGATCACATCGGCCAGCGGGTTGACGTATCGGCGCACCAGCAGGATGGCGATCAATGTCATGAAGATTGCAAGGAACACCGAAACCATTCCCACCGGCGCAAGAACGCCGGTTGCAAATGCAAGGCGCTGTGGCGCATTCATGTCAACGATGACAAGGGTGCCGACCTGTTCGCCGTTTGCGCGGAGGGTGAACGCCGCGTCTCGCGGAGTCAACTCGAAGTGTGAACCGACTCCGGGCGCGGAAGCAGATCCGCGGTCGAGGATGATGCGCTGATCTTCATCCAAAAGAATCGTATTTTCGACGGGAATGAATCGGTCGTGAGTCAAAACCGATTCGACTCCGTCCCAGTTCCCGTGACCGGCGTAATATCCTTCGAGCGCGCTGATGAATGGAAAACGAATTTGAGCAAGGTCGGGCTGGTAGGTGAGAATGTATCCCGTGAAGGCGAGAAAGAACGCAAGCAATAAAATGATGACCGAAAGAAACACGCGCAATAACAATGTGAGCAAACGCCTGCGGATTTCGCGAACGGACGATTTCATATCACCTCCGCGCCGAGTGAAGTCGAAGCGTGAAATTTATACCCCACGCCATGCGCGGTGACGATGAGTTCGTCGGGATCGAGTTTGTGGCGCAGGTTGCGGATGTGCGAATCGATGGCGCGCTCATAACTTTCGAATGCGACGCCATGCGCGGCGTGAAGCAATTGACTGCGCGAGAAGATGCGCCCCGGCTGACTCATCAACGTTGCCATGATCTCGAACTCCGTCGGCGTAAGCGGAATGACGCGATCTGAAATTTGCGCTTGATAATGGGCGCGGTCGAGCGAGACGTTTCCCACGCGAATTATCTCGGCATTCGCGTCACCGGCGGCGCGGCGCAGGATCACCTTTGCGCGCGCCACCAACTCGCGCGGACTGAACGGCTTGGCGACATAGTCATCCGCGCCGATCTCGAGACCGATGAGTTTATCGGTTTCCTCCACGCGGGCGGTGAGCATGATGATGGGCACGTCGCTCTCACGCCGGAGGGTGCGGCAGAAATCCAGGCCGTCCATTTCGGGCATCATCAAATCGAGAACGATGAGATCGGGTTTTTCGCGGCGCGCGGTTTGCAATCCGTTGATGCCGTTATTTGCCGTAACCACATCATATCCTGCGGACTTGAAGTAATCGCGGCAGATTTCCACGATCTCAGGTTCGTCGTCGATGAGGAGGATTTTTTTGGACATGGATTTATTATATACCGTTGGTCTCGATACGAGCGAGAAGACCGCTCGCTCTACTCGACCAGCGGATCTATTCATACCTCAACGCCACCATCGGGTGCAAAGACGCGGCGCGTTGGGCAGGGTAGATGCCGAAGAAGACTCCGATCGCAAGCGCGAAGAAGAACGCCATCAGGATGGAGTTGACTGTGATAACGGAGTTGATCATGCCCGTGACGCTGAAAAACATGGCAATACCCAC